>CAJYRE010000318.1 GCA_913776675.1 Rhizobiaceae bacterium | reverse complement strand
TCCATCTTTTGGGGCCGTATTGAACACCAGACAGACAAGGCGTTCTCCATGATTCCCGATTACCAGACCCTTTTTTTGCCCGTACTTCGTCTTTCTGCCGAGGGTGAAAAACGCGTTGCCGACATTTCTGATCGGATTGGTGATGAATTTGGCCTGACGCAGGAAGAGCGCGAACAGCTTTTGCCCAGCGGTCGGCAAAGAGTGCTGCACAACCGTATCCATTGGTCCAAATTCTATCTGCTGCGGGCGGGTCTTGTTGCTTTTCCTTCGCGTGGACGGTTTGTGATTACCGATGCTGGCCGCGCACTTTTGGCCGAAAACCCGGACCACATTGATGTGTCCATGCTGATGAAATTTCCATCGTTTCGCGAATTCCTTCAAAAGCAGCGGCCGGAAGCCTCAGACGAGATTGGCCCGAATGAGAGTGCGCACGAGGCAACCACCGCCACGCCTGAGGAGCAGATTGATGCTGCCTATCACGCGCTGGAAGCGGCGCTACAAGCGGATTTGCTGGAACGGATTGTGCAAAACAGCCCGGCCTTTTTTGAACAGTTGATTGTCGATCTGCTGGTTGCCATGGGCTATGGCGGCAGCCACGAAAACGCAGCAGCGCAATTGGGCCGCTCTGGCGATGGCGGTGTTGATGGTGTAATCAACGAAGACCGCCTCGGCCTTGACCGCATCTATGTGCAGGCCAAGCGCTACTCTCCGGGCAATGCCGTGGGCCGCCCGGAAATCAACGCCTTTGTTGGCAGTCTGGTGGGGTTTGGAGCTACGAAAGGCGTCTTTGTCACCACCTCCACCTTCAGCCAACCCGCCAGAGAATACGTGAAACATCTGGCGCAACGGGTGATTCTGCTGGATGGCGCAGAGCTGACCAGCCTGATGATTGAACACAATGTTGGTGTGCGCAGCTACCGAACCGTGGACTTCAAACGGCTGGATGAAGACTTTTTCAGTGAAGAATGACAGTCTCACTGCGTAGGAGTTGACCTGACCCCTTACCTCCGCCGCCTTGCAAGACAGAAACCATATGAACGACCTGTATGTTCAGACCTCATCGTCAACAAACATAAGCTTGCCCAGAGTGTTGGATGAACCGTCCGGCCCGGAACAATTCATTTCATAAAGGCAATCATCCTGAATCACCTGATGGCCTTCAACCAGAAAATTCGACTTGTTGGATTGCGGGCGGCACCAACCAACATTGACGCCGGATTGAACACCACCGCTGGTTCCGGCCTCATTGCCCGTCACAGCTTTGGTTCGGCTGTTCATGGTGAAGGCCTCGTCATCGCCAAACGAAACGTTCTTAATTGTGCGCTGGCTCCATTCCAGCTTGGAGACAATCATATAAGGAACGGCCACGTCTTTCGATCCGCGTGGCGTCAGGCAGACATCGGGTGACAGGCATACGATGGCATTTTTCTTCCCGGTATTGCGTGCAGCGCTATGGCTCATGCGAGACTCCTCTCGGCTCTGCGGGCAAAAAGCTCAATATCTTGAATATCATCCGGGTCTGACAATATGATGCGCCAGGTCAAGGCAAGGGTATGTTTGGTTTGATCATTGTCAGCAACATCACAGTGAACCGTATCCAGATTGAGCATATGTTCTGTTGTCTCTATGGATGCGCCGCGCTTGACCTTGATACCCAGCGCCATTCCCGGCAATTGAACCGTATAAGGCTTGGGATCATGGCGAAAACCTTGGAGCCTTATTGTCTCATCGCCCCTCAGGTAAGAGGAGGTTTGCAGCGGGATTGGTGCGGCATTCCAATAGCCAAAATCATAATCGGCAGGCATGCGCGGATGGCGCTCGCGCAGCCAAGCCTCATCAAACGTGCCCGCCAGCGAAAGTCGCGGCAACCAGGATTTCTGAATTGGTCCGACCCCGCACACTGTCATTGGCTGGTTGGGCCGGGCAGCTGCAAACTCGCCGAGAAGGGCGATCTGTGGTGCGGCAATCACTTGATCCGTTTCCAGCAGATAATCGGAGAGAAGGCCTCGGCCGATAGGATTATAGGCGTGCGCCGTTTGTTCGTCTTTTGATATGCTGACCTCACCGCCGTAGGTATACTCATAGGTCAGTGGCACAGCGGTTGTCGGGGTGATTGACGAAAGCTGCCATTTTCGGCCCACAAGCCCTTTTTGGGGCTCCCAAAACCGCGAACCAAAAGCATGAAAGCTGTAGGAAAGACACCCATTAATAGCGACCGATACCGGCCAGCTCTCAAGCGCCTTCTCTTCAGGCGACCGGGCAACGGCGTTGAAGGTTACATCCGTCTTGGGTTTAAAGGGCGCGAGATCGCTTTCCTGCTTGAGCGGTGACTGATTGATTTCGCCGTGAAACAGGTCGGTAAGCAAGAGGTCTGGCTGCGGTATGAGCAAGTTCTCGGAGACTCCGCCATCAGCAATGCTTAAGCCTGCCTTGACGATCAGCACCGCCACTTCGCGGTCATCGGCACTCCAGTGGCGGAAATAGATGTGGGGAAATGGGAGTTTTGTTTGGATGTGCGCCATCACGCACCCCCACCATAATAATGATCGTAAGTGGCGATGACGTAATCCATGCCGTGATAGCTGGTCGAAGCACCAATAATTTTCATCAGCGCATCAATTTCAGGCTGAAGCTCTTGTATATACTTCTTGTATATATTTGAGTAATCAAGAATATCTTTTGTAAGTATTGTTCTAGGATCAAGCCATAACATGTCCTTTTGCGAAAAAGTATTTTTAGCATATTTATCATGCAAATAAACCAATAATTTATTGGCGAAATCGGTCACTGACGCTGATCCATTCAACAGATTGTCCAGCTTTGTTAGCTCAGGGAAGCCCCCAGGTTTCGGAGGTTTTATCAGTGTCTGTTCGTTGATGGGAAATAGTTTAGGAAGAATAGTCCCTTTGGGTGGAACAGCCCATTCCTCATCCGATTTGCCCGGACTGTAACCATTATTGGTCAAAAGTGTGCCAATCGTATGCGGCATCCCGTCCTGTCCAATGGTTCGCTTCGCTAAACGGAAAATGGCACCGATGATCGGGAGTTTACCCCGATAATTCTCCACGGTGGTTAATATTTCATCGTTGACCGTAAAGACGTTGATATGCCCATCAGCCGTCGTTGCAGGCTTGATGGTGTTGGGATGAACGCCTGCCGGGTTGAAGACGATTGCGTGGAAATATATGCTAGGATAGCGCCTATCTAAATAAGCACAAACTGCACTTGCTAAACCACCGCCTAATGAATGTCCCGAAATTTCAAGCCTTTTGTCAGCACTATTTAAAATCTTGCTCTCTACCGTCTTTACACCATAATTGATAGATTGCTGATATTGCCTACTCCCCTTCCCCAACCCTTGATAAATATTATTTACCCAATCACCATTTTCTTTAGCGTAAATATCGAGCTGGATTGATATGTCGGCATCCATCAAATCCACGCCCTTGATTGTGCCAGGCACACGCACCGTACCGCTTTCTTCGTATATTTTGATCGGTTTGAAGCCACGCTTGATCAAATCGTCTGGCTTGGCCTTCGGATCAATTGTTTTGTCCAAAAGGATAGGTGTATCGTAAATCGTATAACCATAAATTTTTATAGTCGGAACAATAGCCAGATCGCGCATATCTTCGAAATCTGTACCACGAAACACCAATGTAGGTGGGCAAACATCCGTCTTGGAATTTGGATCGTAGCCTTTCACCTTGAACAATCGTGCCACGAGACCGCTTCCAGCTTGGTTGACCAACTCGTCCCATTTTTCCCAATGCTTGTCCACGTCAGCCATTTTTTCAGGAAACTGCGTATGAAATCCATTCGGGGGAGGAGGATTCTTATAGATATATTTCGAGAGATAACAGGCATAGCGCCAGCATGTTTTCCATTTTGCGTTGCCTTTGACCTCTGTGGCGTTGCTGGAGTTTTGCGCTTCAGGCGGAGCCTTCACGACGATAGGCGGTAATTCTGTTATTGTACTGTCGCTGGTCATCACGTTCGATCCTTCCAGCTATCAACGCGCCTGTTTAATCTTATCCCAAGGGATAGGGCCCTTAAACAATCTCTCTGTATACTGGTCAGGAGGGTAATGCGGATTACGCTTCAAAACACGAAAGCCAATTTCTTGATTTGCCTTGCTAATATCATCCCCACGCTGCTCATAGCCTGATATGTATATCATAAAAGATTTTAGTTTATTAAAAGGTACGCTGTTGAAATACCCCCCATCTATCAGCTTGTTAAGCTGATCATAATCTTCTTTTTGATTTTTTATACATAAGTTATCCATTGAAGAACTTCCGTCTTTATCTGCCGCCCAAGGATCAGCGCCTGCTTTCAGCAGAATGTTCATTCCGTCATAATTGCCAATCAACGCGACACCCGAAATCAAAGGCTCTTGCTCAGTTCCCTGCAAGCGCCTGTTTGGATCACCACCATGCTTGAGGTAGAGAGTGATCAATTGGTTCATGAAGGGAAAGCCAGAGTCCGTGTATGTGTCATTGCCGGGCAATGTTAAATAAAAAACAAAATCCCGCGTGGAACCCTTTGAGGGGCGATCCACAATATAAGGATCAGCTCCCGCACCCAAAAGTGTGTCGATAGCCGCAACATTGCGCGATCCCAACGCCAGAAACAGAAGGGTGATCTCATCGCCATAACGAGCATTGACACCGCCGGGTAAGTCTTTGACTGCATCTGCGCTGATGGGCTGGCCCCGCTCAATCTTTTGCGCGATATGATAAGCATCATCGCCATAAGGCTTGAACAGCCGGTCAGCGGTATAAGTTGGCTCCATAAAATACTTCTCCGAAACGGTGTTGTACGCCCACCACGCGCCTGCTAATAAAAGAGCGAAGAATAAGAAATTTATGATCAGTGCGCGTCTTGTCATACTCATCAGTTTCTCAATTGACTTTGACAACGTCAGAAACAAGCTTGATGATGTCGCTGATATTGTTGCTTAATTTTTTACCATTGATCTGGATCGATCCATCTGAATTCAACAGAATAATGCTTTGCCCGCATTTGAATACAATGCGCTTTCCCGCAGTGATGATGAGCTCATCGCCGACATCAACATAATAGTTCTCATGGACATTGACGCTCTTGTTTTTCTGGATGAGCTGAGAGTGATTGTTGCCAATACTTTCAACCTTGTTCTTCTCGATACTAAGCTGGAGTGTGCCAGAGCCTTTCGCGGACTCCCCATCTTTGCCGAGGCCGTAAGCGACGCCGCCGATACCTTCTTTAAGGTCTGAAGCGTTTTGAGGGGTGAATTTACCCTTTTGAGTGGGCCCAACAAAAATTTCCATGTTACCACCAACCACCTCATAATGATTGTTGCTCACCTCAGTCGCCTTGTTATGGCCTACACTCTCAACCTTGTTGGTGTTGATTCGCTTCGAATAATTATTCTCAACTTTGATGTTTTGATCTTTTTGAGCATGAACATAGACCTCTTCACGATCTTTCTCGTCCTCAAACGTCAATTCGTTGAAGCCCTTGCCCTTATGCGTGTTGGTGCGAAACACACTCTTGGTCTTGTTGGCAGGGAGATCATAAGCCACTGGATTCTTGGGGTTTGGCACCACGCCGGTCACCAAAGGCCTGTCTGGATCACCATCGATATAGGCAATCATCACCTCCATGCCGATGCGAGGAATGATCTGGCCACCCCATTGGCCGCCTGCCCAGTTTTGGTTCACCCGCACCCAGCAGGTGTCAGAGCCATCCTTTTGCGCCTTGCGATCCCATGGAAACCAGACTTTGATCCGCCCATATTTGTCGGTGTGGATTTCTTCGCCGGCGGGACCGGCAACAATGGCCACCTGCGCACCCTCAATCCGTGGGCGCTTGGTGCTGCGATGCGGTGTCAGCGGAACGCGTGAGGGAATGGCTTCAAATTCGTTGCGATATTCCTGCTCATTCTCGGTGGTCTCGTAAGATCGATCCACCACCCAGTGCTTGATGCGGGTTATGACGTGTTCTTCGTATTGATGCTCAGGATGCGGCTCTTCATAGGGCGTAAAGCGGCGACCGGCTTCCAGCACGCGCACGGTCGATTGACCCGTGACCTTCTCATGATCCGCTTCCTCTGCCTGCATCCGAAACGTCTCGGCCCGATCCCCTTCCTGATCATCGGCAATCCGGGCCGGATATTCATACAGTTCTCTCTGCTTGGCACCCGGCATCTGGATCAGCGATGGGGTGGATTTGAGCGGAACCGTGCTGGGGGTTTCAAAATTCCAATCCGCGCCCGCCCGCTGGCCGGGGATGAAGGAGAACTCCCGCATCCATTCGGTGATGTGATTGCGGTCTGATGACCCTTGTGCCAATCTCACCTTGTCTTCACCCTCAGCCGAGGCCGATGGCGCACTCCAGGCCACCTTGTGATCACTCACTTTCAGGCGGTGAACGCCCTTTTCATGTTCAAACCAGTAGAAAAGCCCATCTTCTTCAAACCGACGCAGCAGGTAATCCAGATCGGTCTCGTTCCACTGCACGCTGTATTCGCGTGAAAGCGGGGCTTTGTGCATCGGAGAAGACGCGGCGGCGGGAATACCATGTTCGGAAAACAGCGTTTCCATCACCTGCAGCGACGTCTTGTTTTGCCAGATGCGGCAATCAGAGCGGCGTGACAGCAACCACATCTGCGGGCGGATGGTGAGCGTGTAACTGCGAAGCCCGCGTGTCACCGGCGGACCTTCCGACAGGTTGGTCACCAACCCATTGAACGGGCGGCGCACGCCCTCTTCGCCAAACTCACCCTGGCGGATTTCCAACGACACATCGACCAGCTTGCCAATCAGCTCTTCCGGCTTCACCGCTTCGCGCTTGGCGCGGACATTGAGGGTGATCTCAAACAGACGATTAACGCCTTCATCCAGCATCAACCGCTCTGGCAGCAATTGATCTTCACCCAGAGGCGAGGAGACCTTTAAAACACGGCTCGCCTGAATGAAATCGGCAGGTGAGAGTTCGGTGTCCATCCCAGTGCTCCCCAAAATGTCGTTTTCAAAAAATCAAAAGATCGTATCGATGGTCACGCAATCACGCTTGTGGAAAATAGCTAGGTCGCAGGCTCTAAAGATCAAGGTCGGGGGGCGCAGTTTAGAAACTGTAAAAAATAACGTACTGAGACAATGTAAGTCGACGAGTGGCTTTAATTCGCAAGCCTTAACAACAATTTTTTCAACGAGAGATAACATTCAAAATGAGATCCAATGGATCAGATTTGTTCGGGTGCAGCGCCATTTTACGCCCCGCTGCAATTTCCCTTGAGAGGGCTGGCTCACAGATCCGTGTGTGCTGCCTCATCGCGCGCTGAGACCGCTTGCCGGCAGCGATGCCAGGACAGACACCATCGCTGCGAGCCACCGGATGACTAGCCGGTGGACCGACAAGGTATTAGTTCCATAATCTGGAGAGACTTGCAAGTCATCGGTGAGAATGAATATGAAGCCGGTGCCGCTATTGTCCGTTGCAGAAGCGATCCCACGCTTCCATCATAGGGCGTCGTTGCTCAAGCAGATCCGTACGGTGATAGGCCGCTTCAACAGCGTTCTTGACCGTATGCGCTAAAGCCCGCTCGGCCAGATCGCGTGGGTAGCCATTTTCAGACGCCCAGTCTCGGAAACTTGACCGAAAGCCGTGCGCGGTGGCAACCCGACCGGGTGAATCGCTCATCACCTCATGATCCCTCAGAAACTTGGTCAGGGTCATATCGCTGATTGGTGTGTTGTTGCGCGAAGGAAATACCAAGCCCTCACCCGTTTCTGATCGCTCCAGCTGCGCTTCCAATATCTCGATAGCTCTTGGCGTCAACGGTATCCGATGCATGACCTTCGCTTTCATTCGAGATGCGGGGATGGTCCAGATGGCACTAGAGAAATCCACTTCGTCCCATTGCATCTGGCGAAGCTCGCCCGAACGGCAGGCCGTCAGAATCACCAGTTCCAGCATATACCTGGTCGTATTGGCACCGCCTACCTTCAACACCTCCGCAAAAAACGAGGGAATAAACCGCCATGGCAACGCAGGCTGATGTTCCACTCGTTCACGTTTTCCCGGCTGCTTTGGTAACAGCTTGTCAACAACACCGACCGGGCTGGCAAGGATGAACCCATTCGCGGCAGCCCAATTCATAACCGCATCGCAGCGCTGTTTGACGCGAGATGCCGTCTCCGCCTTTTCCAGCCAAATCGGTTTGAGGCAAGCGGCAAAATCGGCTGGTCCCAACTCGTTGACAAGCTTATTGCCGATTTTTGGGAAGATGTACTGCTCCAGGGTATTGATCCACTGATCGACGTGCTTCGTGTTGCGAAACCCCTCTGCCTTATCAGCATGATGGCGGCGGGCCGCATCCTCGAAGGTCGGCACATTGGCAATACGCCTCATCTCTTGTTCTTGCTCGCGGCGAAGTTCAAGCGGATCTTTGCCACTATCGATAATTCCTCTGGCTTCGAATCCCTTCAAACGCGCATCACGGATGGAGGTGGTGGGATAGCTGCCCAAGCCCATTTCGCGCCGCTTACCGTTCACAGGCGAAACGAACCGTAAGATCCACTTTCCGCTGCCAGGCGTTCCACTCGGAACGAGATACAAGCCGGATACTGTTCCATCGGAAACGGGTTTATCGTTCGGTTTCAGCTTCCGGGCTTTGGCGTCACTCAGCATGTTTCGAATCCGTTTTCATGTCGATGCAAATCACCTTAGCCCGCCATTCGGCCCGCCACAATAGGTGAGATTTCCTGTTACAACATGAAATGAACTGAGATAAGGAATCCAAAGAAAGTGAAGTAAAATCATATAATTATGGTTACAAGATAGGCTTTCATGAGATTGATTGAGACGCACACTCTGGCAGACTCCCTGTCCGCCATCAAATCCCACAACAACTTGATTTTCCATATTAATCGCCCTTCGTTTGTCCAACTTTTTCGACAGGTTGGACAGAATTTGTTCGCTTTTTCTTCCCCGCGATGGCCTTAAGGCCCTTCTCAGCGAGGGCGGCTTGGTTTGCCGCTGCGGTGTAGACGGAGACTTGTTTTAGGTCGGTGTGGCCTGTTACGGCCTTGATGATGTCGCCGCTCATTCCGCCTTCTGCCATGCGTCGGGCCGCTGCTTTACGCAGGCCGTGGGCTGAACAATTTTCAAGGCCGGCTTCATTGCAGCGCTCGCGGAACCAGTTTCCGAAACCTGCGGGGGTGAAGGGCTTGCCGAATGCGGTGGTGAGGAATGTGGGTTTGTCGCGCGGCAAAGGGCTGATTGCGTCCATCAGCGCCGGAAGCATGAACAGATCCAGCTCCGCGTTGGTTTTCACCTGTTTGACGACAATATGTTTGCCCTTGATCTTGTCCCAGCCCATGGCCACCACGTCGCTACGGCGTTGTGCAGTATAGAGAAGCAGCGCAAGCGCAAGGCGGGCCTGTGAGCCTTCCGGGTGACGGGCTTCATAGGCGGCAATTTCCGCTTCCGTCCACGTATGGAACCCCTTTGTCTTCTTTGAAAAGCCTTTCAGACCTTACGCCGGATTGGCCGAAATCCAGCCAATATCAAGCGCGTGGCCCAGCATGATCTTGAGAAGCGACAGCAAACGGTTTGCCGCCTGTGGCTTATCGGCCATCGACCCCACCAGCGCCTTGATATGCTCGCGGCGCAAATCGCGGATCATGCGCTTGCCATGGGCCTCGCGGAACCGTTCGATAATGCGGCGATAGGTTTGCTGTGTGCTGTCACGCAGGCCCGCAAATTCGGGCGAACGGTAATCAGCGCCTCGCGGGCTTCATAGGCCGTCATGGTCGGGTTGGCCATGTCATGCAGCACGGTATAGAGCGGGTGGTCGGTGGCCCGGTCACGCCCGCCGTTGTCGGCGCGGCGGTAGAGGTTGAGCGGCATGGCGGCAAGGTTTTGGCTGACAATGGCGATGCAGGCATGAGCCACAGCAATGCCAGAGGCGCGGCCCGGATCAACATAACCACCGATACCACCGCGAAGGCCAAAAAACTCGCCCAAATAAGGATCATCAGATTTAACGGCGGCGCGTTGCTCACGCCGTTTGAAGCGGTCAAACAGGCTCATTTGGAAATCTCCAGAAGGCGCAAGGCCCGCTCGGAATAGGCGCGAAACGGGCCAGACGCGGGTGTTGCGAATGTGAAGGAACGGGCCTGAATGACAGTCCCGTCATAGGCGGGCCATGCCATGACCACGCTGATTTCGTGCAACTCCACGGCGCGGAGGGCGGGCGGCCACATCGGCATCAAGGAAGGCGTGGAGAAGTGCGCCGCCATTGCTGGCAACGTCCGGGTGATAGGGGTTGATCAGAATATCCACCGCCGACCAATAGCCCAGATAAAGCTCGCCCCACTGGCCATAGATCAGCGCCGATTTATCCGCATTTGCGCCCAGCGTAGCGGGAACCTGTGTGGAGGTTTCCACCCGGCCATTGTGAAACAGCTCACCCATCGGCATCACATGGCCGTCAGCATCCTTCATCTTGCGCACGGCTTTCATCACCGTGGGGTTGGTCAGGAATGCCGCAGTACCCGTCACGTCATCCAGCTCCAGCTCGGCAATCAGGTTTGCCGTGGTGTCGGAAAAATCCGTTTCCGTGGTGACTTTGGCAATGCCCGGCGTGGCCAGCAGGCCCAGAGGTTCGGGTGCTGCACCCGTGCCAGCAATGGCGGCCAAATCCAGCCCTTGCGCCAACAGAAAACCCAGATCGCGGCGAAGAATGTCTTCAATCGCGGCACTGGATTGTAGCATCAGGCGGCGCGACAGGCGATATTCGCCCGTCACAGTCTTGGGGGCCAGCGACACCTTTTCAAATGAAGCGCTGGAACGGGTGGCGTTGCCATCTTCACCCACCCAGCTCGCGGCACCACTGGCGGCAAGGTTTGGCAGGTCCAGAAAGCCAGTCAGGCCACGCAGAACCGTGGCCCCCATGCCTTCGACCTTCAAAGCCGGGCGGAAACGATCCGCAACGCTTGCGAGGCTGGTGGCAACGGTATAACCGCCCGCCGCATTAGAGCCGACAGTCTGCGAGCGCTGTTCCGCCATGCCCAGCAGGATTTCGGACGGAATGGCCAGATGAATGCCAGAAGCGCCCGAACGGCTTTCGCGCCCGCGCTTCAATTCCTGATCCACTTCTGCCTCGCGCCCTGTGAGGCGGCCCGCCAACGCGCCGTTGATGGCATTGGTAACGGAATAACTCCGCAGCTCGCGGGAAAAAGCGTTGTCGCCAGAGACGCTTTCGGCCCGCTGTTCTTCACGCTCAAAAGCCGCCATGCGTTCTTCGCGGGCAATCTGGCCATCAATCTCGGTAACGTCGCTTTCCAGCGACTTGAAGCGCTGTTCCTCAACGGTCTCCAGCTTGTCCTTG
>CAJYRE010000317.1 GCA_913776675.1 Rhizobiaceae bacterium | reverse complement strand
CAAAGGTACGGGCCGATCAAACACCACGCCTTCCACCTTTAGCCCCTCGACACCCTGCACGAAGGCACCGGGCATGCCGCCGGGGTAATCCAACAGGCCCACGATGCGGCCATCCGCGCCACGGGTCCAGGCATTGGCGCGACCTTCGGCTTCGGCAGCCGGAGCAAGATCGGCATTGGTCGGGCGCAGATCATAGCGCAGGCCGGTTCCCAGCTTTCCGGCTTTCTGAACAAGATGGATACGGCGCAATTGCACATCGTCAATGCCAGATGCCGACGTTGCCACCAAAGCCACAGCCCCTTCCATGCTGCCGGTAATGTCTTCCACCACCAGATTGCGAACAGCACCCGCAGGGCGTTCGGGAACCCGGTCCACAACGGTCACAGTCAGCGCTTCACCAGAGCCCCAGAAACCATCCGGTGTCTCGATGCACTCCAGATTGATGCGTGAGAAACGGACATTGGAAACCCGGCCACCATCGCGCGAAAAGATGCCAAGCCCGCGATTGGATTGCTCAACCCGGCAATCCTCAAACACCACATTGGTAAAATCGCCAAAGGATTCGGTACCGATTTTCAGCGCGCAGCTCATGCTGGAAACGCTGCACCCACGCACCACAATATCCTCACAGCGGCCAATGGCGCGTCCATCCGGGCCTGCGCTGGTCTTGAGGCAGACGCCATCATCGGCAGTGCTGATATGGCAATTCTCAATTGTTGCCCGGCGGCAGGCATCCAGCACCATGCCATCGGTATTGGGCAGGCGTCGATTGTTCATCACCTTGATGTCGCGCACGGTGAGATCCTCACAATCCACAAAATGCAAGGTCCACATGGGAGAATTGGCCACTTCCAGCCCGTGCAGACGCACATTGCGGCAATGTTGCACCACCAGAACCCGAGGCCGCAGCACGGCCGGAATGAAGGTGCCGACAGTCTGGTCATCACCGATGATGAAATGATCACCACCTGCATCAATCCGGCCCGGACCCGTGATGGCAATCCGCTCAACTCCGCTGGCAACAATCATGGCCCGGTCGGATTTTTCCGCAATGACATCGACGATATTATCCCGGTATGCCTCATAATCCGGGATGGGTTGCAGCACAGCCCCCTCTGCCAGATGCAACTCCACGCCGGATTTCAACCGCAAACCGCCAGCAATATGCAGCCCCGTCTGCAAAGCCACCGTGCCGCCACCGGCTTCAGACACGCGATCAATCGCGGCCTGAATGACCTTGGTATTGTCGCTCTCCGCTGCAGCCACGGAAAGATTGAGGGGTATTGTCATGCACTATCTCCTTGGGCAACCAGCACATCTGTCAACAACAGCAGCACCAGCGCCTGTCCATATGGGGTCGGCAAATTGGGAATCCGACGGTAAAACTCAAGATCATGGCCCATGGGTGTGCCATCCGACACCCCTTGCACCACGCCTTCTTCATCAATCTCACGCAAAACGGCAGCCAGTGCCCGTTCAGCACAGGTCTTGTCCTCTTTGGTGAGAATTCCGGCCTCAACCCCGCGCAAAATGCCATAGGCAATGCCTGCCGCTGCCGAGGTTTCGGTGGGCGAGGTTGGATCATTGATCAGCGTATGAAAGGCCCCATCGGGTCGCTGAAAGGCTTTCAGCGATTGCACCTGACTGGCCAGAACATGACTGAGGAAACGCTTGTCTTTCTCCGCCAATCCGGGCACCAGGAAGAACAGTTCGGGAATAGCAACAGTGATCCACGCATTGCCCCGCGCCCAGAACGCCTTGGCAAAATTATGCCGCCCCCGGAAGGTCCAGCCGTGATACCAAAGCCCGGTGACGGGATCGGAAAGATAATAGGCATGGACCATGAACTGGTAAACGGCCTCATCCACCCAGTCCTGCCGCTTGAAAAACACACCGGCGCGCGCCAGAAAAAGGGCCGCCATGAACAGGGTATCATCCCACAGCTCACCCTCGTTCAGCCGTTCCTTCACCACATGCTGAAAGCCGCCACCTTCGGTTTTCGGCAGGCTTGTCACCAGCCATTCGGCCCAATCCTGCACCAGGGCGGTAAAATCCGGACGATCCACATGCTCGATCAAAATGGCCAGCGGCAACATCGGAGCCGTGCTGTTGATCTGGCGTGGCGGCAACCCGCGCCCGATCTGCATGGCATACCAATCCACCAGATCGTTGAGCGCCACGTGATCACCAGCCGCAATGGCACGGCGCAAGAAGCCATAGAGGCCCACGCCCACTTCCCAGTCCCATTCATCAAACTGAATGCCCCGGCCAGCCCCCTCGCCTGCCAGCCCTTCCTGTATCCCCTTTAACCGACTGAACGCTGCGGCCACCCGATCAATGGTTTGCCGCAATCCGGCCTGCTCCATGCGCATCACATTCATCCTCCATCCCATCATTGATAAAACGGGCCAACCGCATCCTCATTGGCGGCCCGGCTGTCATAGGTCAAAATCGGTATCGGTTGCTCATAGGCCAGCGTTTGTGGCTCTTGCCCGATCACAAACGTGCCGTCATAGGCCAGTTGCACAGAAACGGCCCCCGGTGGCGTCACACGCAAGGTCAGGCCTTCTTCATCAAAGGCAATGACTGTTGCCCGTAACCGGGCCTTGAAGCGGGTAAATGCGGCCTCATCCCCACTGCCCACCACGACCATCCAGCCGGAAATCGCAGCTCTGCTGCGCACTTCGCGTCCGGCCATGGCTCCGGTTTCAAGCATATGCAGCGCATGGGTATGGTAGAGTGCTGCAAAGCCCCGACCGGATCGAGCAAAAAGCCAATGGTGTTCCAGCTCCAGCCCATCCAGCCCATCGCGGCCCACATAAGCATGCGTCAGCGGCAAACGGCTCTGCCGGCTGTCAAAAATCATCAGTGCCATATCGCGGTGCTGAGCCACCCGCGGCAAAAGACCATTACCCGCCCAATAGGAGGGCCGTTGATGGCCCCAGGGATCATCCTCGCCGGGATTGTTGATCCACAGCCGCGCCATGGGATGACCACCCAGCCGCACATCCAGCACATGCTGCTGGTGACCGCGGACGCCCGTTTTGTGATCGACAACAGTGGAAAGATGCGATGCTTCGGTTTTGAACAGCACCAGCTTGCCGCTTTCCAATCCTTGCGCATAGCGGGCCTCAATCGAGCGGCCCGGCTCCAGTTGCGCCAGCGCCAACACATCTTCCGGCGGCGTATAATCGGAGGCGCAAAACATCGGTAAGGATGCAACGCCGCCATTCAGCCAGCCATGGCCAAAGGCCACCCAGGCAAAGGGCGCAAGCTCGGTCAGGGGGCCTGCCCGCAATTCCTTGTCATAGGCCCGGCCTTGCGATCCGGCAGGCACGCCTGCCAGCGTGTGCAGGGCAATCATGCGGAAAATCAGATCGAGCTGATGACGGGCACGGGCTGCAATCTCCGGCCCTGCCCATTTTTCCAGCGCCAGCAGGCCAATAAAATCAATCGGGTAATAGGCGGCTGAATTCCACTCCGCCAGACCATGGGCTTCGACACTGTCAAACCATTTGCCCAGCCGCTCGGTGGCCAGCGCCGCCTGCTCACGCCCTGTGCGCCCGGAGGCTGAAAATGTCGCATCCGGCAGCAATTGCCCGGCCAAAAGCTGGCTGGTGTGAAAGCACAACACATGGTTCTCGCTCCAGAACCACATGGTGTCATTGCCCGGCTCATCCACCCAATAACGATAATTCAAAACCGATTGCCGCATCCGCGCCAGCAGATCGTCTGGCAGCACGCTGGCATACTCGGCCATGATCCACAGCAGCGGCACCATGACGAAATCGGAGCAATCCTTGCGCCAGTCAATCGAATCCAGCGCGTCCTCGACCAATTCACGCAGCGCCAGCTCATCGATCTTGCCGCTGGCCACCATGGCCAGCACCCGGCCAATGCGCGGCGCACCATTTTGGGCCTGATAGGCCAGCGCCTGCCGTTTGCGCTCAATCAGAGTCGGTGGTCCGGCTTGAGGTGCCAGCTCAGACAGAAAGGCCGCATCAATGGTGCGGCTAACTGTGCCAGCGCCTTGGCCCATGCGCAAACGAACGCCGTGATAACCATCCGGCAGACCATGGGCGTTTGGCACAACAAGCCGGGTTTCACCGGCCTTGAGGATGCCAGTTGTCGAGACCAGAACAGCGCGGTCATGACCATGGCTGAAAATCTCCACCGCCACCTCGAGATCGTCCACGGGAGCCACATCAAACAGCAGCTCCAGCGGCTCGCCCACGAAGACATCCCGCGCGGGCCGCACCCCGCGCACCAGCGCCTCCAGCTTGGCCACCTCTTCATTGTTCAGCGCCACGGGCAACACAACGGTGATCGGGTTTGGGTCCACGACCTCCATTTCCACAAACCAGAAGGTGTCGCGCTCGGCCAGATCTTCGGTGTGGACCAGAATATCATTGTCACCGGCTTTGAGCGCCAAGGTCACATCAGTGACCGATTCACGATTGCGCTGGAATGGCTCAAACCGCACCTGCTCTATACCATTCACAAAAATGCGCACCCCGCCGCAGGTTTTCAGCCGCAGCGTCAACTTTCGGTTCGAGTCTGCACGAAAGCTGCCACGCAGCCAGCGCCGCACATGGGTGGGAATATGCCAGAAATTGGTGAACTCAACCCGGCGATTGGCTCCCGGCAAATTGAGATGCGATGGCTGCCATGCGTGATCGGGGACAATCTCGCGGCCCACCATGGTGGCCCAGAACGCCTTGCGGCACGGCA
>CAJYRE010000316.1 GCA_913776675.1 Rhizobiaceae bacterium | reverse complement strand
CTTCGATATTGTCTTGCAGCAAAACGGTGACAAAGCCACCATCCTTATGGGCACCAACACCCTGATCCGTTTCCGCCACATCCCGCCCCGGATAGCGGATGATTTTCAAAAGCTGTGATGGTTGTGGCTCATAGATCTGCGCAAACACATCTTCCGGCTGGTCAAGGGCCACGGCAATCGCCTTCAGCACGTCAATGCCCACGCGGGTGACTTCGGCTTGATAGGTCAAAAGCAGGGGTTTCAGCTCTGGAATTGCTTCCGGCCATTGGTTGGGACCTAGCAAACGTTTCCACGCAGGCGTATCAGGGCCAATCTCGACGGGCGTGCCTTCTGTGTTGATGTCAAGCTGTTCGCGCCAATCCTGCTGGCCACGGGTCCGCTCATAGCCAGCACGGTTATAGCCACGAAAGTGCCGGGATTTGACCATTTCAATCTTCAGTTTTTCCTCCAGCGGCAGCGCGAAGAAGTGCTTGGCGGCCTCCAGAACATCGGCAATCAGTTTTGGCTCAACGCCATGGCCGGTGAGATAGAAAAAGCCGTGATCAAACAAAATGCGCCGCAGATCAGCAATGAAGGCGGCGCGTTCTTCAGCGCCCCCGTGAAAACGGCCAATATCGAGAAAGGGCAGGGTTGCGATTTTTTCCTGAACTGTCATGGGATTGTCTCCGGTCAAGCCGCGGGCGTCAGTTCGCCCAGCGAGAGTATCAGGCGGTCTGCCCAGTGGAAGAAAGCTGCACCATGCACAACGTCATAGATCTCGTTCCCTGCAGCAGGGGCTGGGCGGTCGGTATAATCGTCACGGATGAATGTCCTGAAGGTTATCTTACTTTGAAGGCTACTCAATAAAATATATTGTACATAGAATTAATGTACTCATTTTATGCCACCGTGAAAGATAACTCGCTATGGTAGAGGGTAGATGGGTGCATATTTTTCTGCCAAGCATTTTTTAAGATTGGCGCGCGGGCTCCGCTCTCATGAAGCGGACCTTGCGGCTTCGATGGTTCAAATTGATTGGCCAGTCCCTGAACAAACAACAGCTCAGCGGGAGAACTGAACAATGATCAATTCTATTGAGACGAAACAGCAGAACCTTATTTCTGTAAATTCCATATAATCAGAAGGGTATTTCTTCTGTTCCGCACTGATGCCGCCTAGGTTCTCACTCTACAGTGCAACCATGACATTGGGGAACTCCATGGGACGGATATTGAAACGATTGATCACCACCGGATGCATTCTGGCTCTCGGTACGCTCTCTGCATTTGCCGCCGACCCCAAGGAAATCACACTGGACTGGGCAACCTATAATCCCGTCAGTCTGATCTTGAAAAAGCAGGGCCTGCTGGAAAAAGAATTTGCCAAGGATGGCATCTCGATCCGTTGGGTGCAATCGGCTGGCTCCAACAAGGCGCTTGAGTTTCTCAATGCCGGTTCGCTCGATTTTGGCTCGACAGCGGGTGCGGCAGCCCTGATTGGCAAGGTCAATGGCAATCCCATCAAATCCATTTATGTTTACTCCAAGCCGGAGTGGACCGCTCTTGTCACCCGTGCAGAAACCGGCATCACAAAGCCAGCTGATCTCAAGGGAAAATCCATTGCCGTCACCCGTGGCACCGATCCACACATCTTTCTGGTGCGTGCGCTGGCCGATGCCGGATTGAGCGAAAAAGATGTCAAGCTCGTGCTTTTGCAACATGCCGATGGCAAGCTGGCGCTGCTGCGCGGCGATGTGGATGCCTGGGCAGGGCTTGATCCGCTGATGGCATCGGCGGAAGTTGAGAACAACGCCGTGCTGTTTTATCGCAAACCCCAGGACAACACATGGGGCGTGTTAAATACCAGGGAAGAGTTTGCCAAGGAGCATCCCGAGTTGGTGAAGCGGGTTCTGGCTGTCTACGATCAGGCCCGGCGGGAGGCGATTGCCCATCCTGATGCCCTGAAAGCAGCGCTGGTGGAAGCTGCCAAACTGCCGGAGCCTGTGATTGCCAAACAGCTTGAGCGCACGGACCTGTCATCATCACAGATCGGCCCGGCCCAGCGCGACACCATTTTCCAGGCAGGGGTTGCCCTGCAAAAGGCTGGTGTCATTGCGGCCGATGTGGACGTTGCCAAGGCCGTTGATGCGTTGATTGACCCAACATTCAGCGCAGGCCTTGGACAATAGAAACAAGTGGTGTGAGAGCGGCCCATGGTAGCGATTTTCGAAACGATCCGGCAGGAGGCAAGCAACGCCAAGCCGAAACCCTCGTTGTTGGTTGGCAACCGGTCGGGTCTCTCCCGCGCTGCGGCAAGTGTGCTTTTGCCTTTGGCAGGGTTTGTGCTGTGGGAGCTTGCTGTTCGTTTCGGTTGGGCCTCGGGTCGGCTGATTCCGGCACCATCACGCATTTTGCAAACGCTTTGGTCACTGACCGCCACGGGTGAGCTTTTTCACCATCTGACGGCAAGCGCGCTGCGGGTTCTGGTGGGCTTTGTTGCCGGTGCTGCGGCTGGCACGCTCATCGGTGCGCTGACAGGATATTTCACTACCCTCCGGCGCTTGCTGGACCCCAGCCTTCAGGCCATCCGCGCTATCCCCTCCATCGCTTGGGTACCGCTGTTCATTCTCTGGTTCGGGATTTTCGAAACGTCCAAAATTGTGCTGATTGCCACGGGCGTGTTTTTTCCGGTCTATCTCGGCGTTTCCACGGCATTGCGCGAGGTTGACCGCAAGATCGTCGAGGTCGGCAAGATATTCCGGCTTTCCAGTTTTGATCTCGTCTGGCGCATTCTGTTTCCGGCAGTCCTCCCCAGCTTTGTTGTTTCGCTGCGGGCTGGCCTTGGTCTTGGCTGGATGTTTGTGGTGGCTGCCGAATTCATGGGCGCATCGGAAGGCTTGGGCTATCTGTTGGTCGATGGGCAGCAATTGGGCAAGCCTGATCAGATCATTGCTGCCATTCTGGCTTTTGCCGTGCTTGGCAAGCTTTCAGATGCGCTGCTGGTGGCGCTGACGGCACCTTTGCTGCGCTGGCAGGATGCCTATGGTGAGGATCAGTTGTGATGCTGTCAGTCCATAATCTGTCAAAGACTTATGCCAACGGCGTTCAGGCGCTCGATAATGTCAGCTTTGAGGTGCAGTCGGGTGAGATTGTGGCGATTGTCGGCGGCTCCGGCTGCGGCAAAAGCACATTGCTGCGGCTGCTGAGCGGGTTGGATCAG
>CAJYRE010000315.1 GCA_913776675.1 Rhizobiaceae bacterium | reverse complement strand
TTGAAGAGGCTTTGAAGCGGGCTGCCATTGCCGGCTCTCTCGCCTGCCTCAAGCCCGGTGCGCAACCCGCCATTCCTCTAGCAAGCGCTGTTGCTGAACGGCTTTAACGTTGATGTGAGAAAATTCAGCCTCGGTCTGCTTCAATCTGAACCTGCAGAGGCTGGACGGCACAAAAGGGCACTCGATGAGCGATATGCAAGACATCGTGTTTATCATGGCCGCTGTGCTGTTGCTTGGCATCTTCTGGCTGATATTGTTTCTCTTCATCAAGAGCCGCATGCTGGCCGCCAAACACAAGCGAATTGAGATCACGGGCAATAGCGCCCGTGTGCCTCTGGTGGCGGCTTTCTCCGGGTGGAAAGGGGTTCCTTGGATTTGCTGGTCATCGAGCAACCTGAAACCAAGCCTGATCCTGCACCCGGATGCCATCGAGTATCGCGTCATCAAAACCCGTCGAAAATCCTATGATGCGGTTTCGCGGGTGGACTATCGCCAAAGCATAGGCACCACCAATATTATTCTCGAATTTTCCGATTCACTCTCGAGTTTCGTTGGCAATACCGCCAACAAAAATCTTGCCCGCGATGTAATTGAGCAATTGGCCCAAAAGGGCTGCCCCCTATCGCCGCGGGCCGAACGCCTGCTTGCTGCATAATTCCTTAAATCGGAATCGATTTAACAAGAAAATTATACGGCGCTGGAGCAAACGCTATAGAGGGGACGATGGCGGCTGCTGACGTGGCACATGCGGGGTTTTATGCCAGAAAAATGGTCTGGTTTTCAGCTCGATCACAGCTTTCCAGGCCGCTCTCGAACTCATAAGCCAGTAGATGGGAATGGCCATGAAACGCCAGCCGATTTGTTTGCGCTCATAGCTTGTCATGGCGGAGCTGCCGAGCGCCCAGAAAACCAGATAGCTTCCAAAGGCATTCAGCAGGTCAATCCAGAACAGGATGCTCGCGCGCAGGGGAAGATCACTGACAGGCGGTTGCAAAAGGTTGAAGAGTGTTGTGCTGATAAAAACCAGGATCACTGGATGCAGCAGCGCAGAAATCAGCATGCCGCCAATCAAAAGTTGAAAAATCAAGAAGGCCTTGATGCCCATGTTGCGGGAGGCCATTCTGGGGTGGCGCATCAGGACCAGCCATGTTTGAAGCCAGCCTTTGAACCAGCGAGAGCGCTGCGCAATCCAGACCTTGGTTGATGTCGGGGCATCTTCCAACGTCGGACGTGTGAGTGTTTCGCAACGATAGCCAGCCCTGTAAAGCCGCAGGCCCAGATCAGCATCTTCGGTGACATTATAGGGATCCCATGCACCGACGGCTCTGAGAACATCCGTTCGGAAATGATTTGATGTTCCGCCCAGCGGCAAAGGCATTTTGTAATGAGACAGGCTGGGGAGAATGCCCCTGAAAAGGGCTGCATATTCCAAGGCAAACAGGCTGCTGATCCAACTTTCGCTGGCATTGGCAACAATAAGCGGGGCTTGCAGGCAGGCCACTTCGGGGTCAGCGCTCAGAAAATGCGCATAAGCATGTTTGAGCTGATCCGGGTGAGGTCGATCCTCAGCATCAAAAATCACCAGATAATCACCGCGCGCACCAGCCAGCGCATAGCTCAGCGCCTTGGGTTTGGTGCGAGGCCCATGCGCGGGTGTGCGTACGATTTCGAAATGCGGTGGCAGGTTGAAGGCCGCCAGAGCCGTCAGTGTTTCTGTATCATCCTCTTCACAGACAATCTTGATGTCCAGCCGTGATGCGGGCCAGTTCAGCCGCTGCATGGCGTGAATGAGTTGTCCAACAATCTCCTGTTCTCGATAGGCCGCAATCAGAACCGTATAAACGGGCAGTATGGAAGAGGCTATGGAATGGCTGGGTGATCTGTATTGGGGTTTGCGAATCTGCTGAACGAGCAGCAAGGTCCGAAACCATAATGTACTCATGTAAAGCAATGAGAGCAGCGTATGCAGGGCTTGAGCGCTTTGCCAAAGGGCAGTCACCATACAAAACAATGCCGTTGCCAGCATTAAACCTGCATAAAATCCTTGGCGGGCGGTCAGAATGGTGCGGGCTGATTGATCCGGTGCGGTTTGAAACAACTGTGTGGTCGTATTCTCGATCCGCCTTTTGGCCCCGGCTTGCCAAGCCGCGTCTGAAATGGTTCGTGGGGCTGCGACAGCCAACGACGCCGCAAACTCTGGAGAGCGGGCAAGCCGGGCCTCCAATGCTGGCAATCGTCGGGCTTCTGGCGCGATCACATTCACAGGTGGACGTGTCTTGTCATAAAGGCGGATAATGCTGGGCTTGGAAAGTTGGCTGTCCAACAGTTCCTGATCAAAAATCTGCTCAATTGGCAATTCTGTCAGAAAAGGCAGATCAAGACGTTGGGCGAGCTGCGCGTAATAGTCTTGTGGCATCATGTGCTGGTTGGCTAACAGCTCCTGCTCCATGGTTGTGCCATTGTAGAGCGCATCTCTCAGCAGTTTTCCGAGCAGAGGAGACGGCAAGCCGAGCTGTTTGAGCACCTGAAACTCATCCCGATAGATGTCGGCGAGCGTTGCATGTTTACGGCGGTGCGCAGGATGGGAAAAAGGATGAATAAGCCCGACAGAGCTGAGATGAGTCAGCAGAGATTCATGGTTGGCAAAGATGGATTGCTGCACATTGAAAACATCATGCGTCATGAAAATTCTGTCGCCTCAGGCGTTCTGTGCGCACTGGCATTGTGCGTCTGGATAGAATGGGAAAAGTGTACTGCTCTTTTAGGGCCTGTGGACATTCGACCTTGAGCGGGCTGCAAACGGCAATTTCTGTGATCCCGGTGTCATGTACTCCAGTACACTCCGCTCCGCTTCTCAAAAATCACCGATTTCGCCAAGCCCAACGCCGAATGCCCACAGGTCCTAAAGTGTATGTTGCTGAATCGCCTTGCGAGGTGATCCCGTTATGAATATTTCTTTTGCAGCGCCGTGCGTTTTGTCAAACGCACAAAGGACGCTGTAACACTTTAAATCTACTGCATAATTCCATAAAACGATTCCGATTTAAGGAATGATGCAGTAGGGCTGTGGTTATATGAAGTGCCGTTCGATTCTACAGTTTTCCAATGACTGCTTTCACGCACGGATCCAGCGGATACGGGGATAAAACACACACCAAAAGCCATTTTTTGGCCCATAATTCTGTCGAAAATCAAAAGACGCTTCGCGTGGCACAATAAAACCTCAGTATTATCGAGAAGAAAACGTTAAGGGATGATAATGAACTGTGTAAGATTTACATCCTTTAATTTATGGGGGTTGTTATCGGTTGTATTGGGTTTTCTCAGCGTGTCGTCAGCCGTATCGGCGCAGGCACCGTCTGGATCAGCCACCATGCCAGTGCTGTTTGATGCCCATGAACGTTTGCCAAAACCGGATTTATCGGTGCTTTTGCGATTGCGGTTTTTGATCACCGTGGATTTTCCGCCCTTTGGTTTTCTGGATCAGACAGGCCACCTGACAGGCTTCAATATGGATTTAATCCGCGAGATCTGTCACGAGCTGGATGTTGAGGCGAAATGCGAAGTCCAGGCGGTACCATTTTCAGACATCCAGATCGCGCTTCTCAGCAAGCATGCTGATGCCGCGGTTGCAGGCATGGCCATCAACAGCACAATTCGTCGGGATTTTGCTTTTTCTCGTCCTTATCTCATGCTGCCGGCCCGTTTTGTGGTGCGCACACAGGCAGGAACAGCGCCAAAATCGGTGGCTGATCTGGATGGAAGTGTGGTTGGTGTCGTCAGTGGAACAGCGCATGAAGCCATGCTCAAGGCCTTTTTTCCGCAAATCAGACCGATGGGGTTTGCGGATCAGGCGAGCCTGATGCAGGCTCTGCAACAAGCGAAGGTGCAAACCATTTTTGGTGATGGCCTGCAAGCGTCGTTCTGGCTTGCCAGCCAAAAGCAGTTACAAAAGCCCGGCAACGCTGGCGCTCCGTGCTGTGCCTTTCTCGATGGTCCATTCTTGTCTGCGCATTTTCTGGGAGAGGGCATGGCCATCATGGTGCGCAAGGAAGATGGTTTTTTGGCAACGGCCTTCGATTATGCCCTTGCGGCATTGTCGCGCAAGGGCAAGCTGGATGAGCTATCACGCCGTTATTTCGTGTCCGGCTTGTATTGAGAATTATGAAGTAGCGCGATGGCTCTCATGCTTTGCGGTGGCGGGCAATGGCGCTGCGCTCAATGGCGGCGCAGGTGAGTTTGTCGAGACCAAAACGATCCCGCATCAATTGCAGAAGACGGATTTCTTCCGGCCGTACGGCATGATCCACCGCGGCCACTTCCACCGCCAGGGCATAGGCTGTGTCATAAAGCCGCTCTGGCAGCGCATCGCGGATGGTTTCCAGCGCAATATCCAGACCTTCCGGACCAGCCACTAGAGTCGCGCAGCGGGCGGCAACACTCACCAGTGTGTCTGGCTGAAAGCCTGCAAAAACCGGCGTATGCTCAACCAGATGACCTATCCGTGCCATTTCCTGATCGTTCATGCTGTTGTCTACGGCCGATACCATGACCATGGCAAAAATGAGAGCATCATGAACTGTTACGGTTTCGGTCATCGAGAGCGTTTTCCTCTTGTTGCTGCTGCCTTATTCCTCAAATCGCAATGGATTTAAGGTAAAATGATCCAGAAAATTGACAGCGCCATACGTTTTATAAAATGCACGGCACTCTATAGCGCAATAATGGAGATTGCGCAGGTGTGTTTCAAGAGTGGTACGCACCAAGATGAAACCGGCACCTATTGTTGTCCGGGCGATGTTTAAATCCTGAATTCTGGCAAATATTCCTACTGACTTACCCAAATAATACGCGCAATCCACTCAATGTTGCTGGATTCGAGGGTGCGGCTGGCGTGGGCAGGATTGAGGGAGATCAGCTCCACCGACCGACTATTCTGCCGACCGAGAGTTTTCGCCATCACCTCACCATCGTGGGTTTTAACCACAACCCGGTCCCCTTTGCGCACCTGCGCCCCCGGCTCTACACTCAGCACATCGCCATCACGGTAAAGGGGCTTCATGCTGTCGCCTTGCACTTCCAGCGCATAAAAATGGGATGTCGATCTGGGAGAAACGGGGAAATCAACCAGATCCCAGCCGTGCCCCGCAGGAAAGCCACCGTCATCAAAAAAGCCGCCAGCGCCAGCCTGAGCAAAACCAAGCAAGGGAATAGAACTGGTTTGCGGTGGAAAATTTCCGTCTGGCAGCATGTTTTGCCCCTGTCCATCACCAAGCAAAGCCACAAAGCTTCCTAAACTGGATTGGGTGGCTTCAAGTACTTTTGCAATGGATTCAGTCGAAGGCCAACGCATGCGCCCATCTGGCCCTATGCGTTTGGATTTGTTGAACGATGTCGGATCAAGTCCGGCACGTCTGGCAAGGCCAGATGGCGTCAAGTGATTCTGTTCGGCAAGCCGATCAATCGCACTCCAGATTGTTTCGTGTGAAAGCATACCCAGCTCAACCCCGGCATTCATCAGTCTCTGCCCAAAACGGTTTTACCCACATGGCATATATCGGTCATATGACAGCAAGAGTAAAGATGGGAAAGGAATAAAATCCTGATTTATGTGTTTTATTTGTTTGTTCTGGTCTCATTCTGGTGCTTTTGCGACCTATTAAATGGGAAGAGATGGCATGGAATGGCTTTTTCGAAAAAAACGCTCGGGCCAGAATATGGTTCTGGCCCGCTCTTGTTGTGAGGATGCAGAATTGAATCAGGCGACCATTGCCATGTTGAGGCGGCCAAGCTGCACAACAGCCTGTGTGCGGCTATCCACTTTCAGCTTCAGCAAAATGGCCGAGACATGGGCTTTGATTGTCGCTTCCGATACCCCTAAGGCGTAAGCGATCTGCTTGTTGAGCAAGCCCTCGCACAACATGCCGAGAACGCGATTTTGCTGGGGTGTCAATGTTTTCAGGCGCGCCATCAGGTCGGCCAGTTCGGCATCCTGCTCCTGTGGGCTATCCAGCAGTGGCGGGCTGGCAATGTCACCATTCAGCACGGTCTGGATTGCGGTGCGGATCTCATCAAGGCCAGACGATTTGGAAATAAAGCCGGATGCACCCAGCTCCAGTGCGCGCCGAATGGTGGTGCTGTCATCGGTTGCCGAGCAAATGATAATGGGCAGGCTGCAGAATTCGGCACGCAGAGCCATCAGGCCTGAAAATCCGCTGATGCCCGGCATGGCCAGATCCAGCAGCATCACATCTGTTTCAGGATTGGCCACGGCTGCGGCATGGGCTTCGTCAAAGGTGCCAGCCTCGATAATGACATGCTCACCTTTCATGTCACTGACGGCCTGACGCAATGCACCGCGAAACAAGGGATGATCGTCTGCAATAATGATTGTGAGTTCTGTCATCCTCGGCTCCCTCCCAAGAGCTGTCGTATCGTGGCCTCTGGATGCCCATTTGCCTCCTGGCTGCACG
Organism: Rhizobiaceae bacterium; assembly: GCA_913776675.1. Classification (GTDB taxonomy): domain Bacteria; phylum Pseudomonadota; class Alphaproteobacteria; order Rhizobiales; family Rhizobiaceae; genus Allorhizobium. The sequence goes on along the minus strand of CAJYRE010000315.1, from coordinate 317 downwards.
ATTATGCTGGTCAGTTGTTTGTCGCCCCGACTGTCCAATGATTTATTTTAACGCCATGCAGGCTGATAAACAATGCTCTCTTTATATGATGCTTTTCTTTTTTATCCTGCCTTTCATGGGGTTGTTCGCGCAAGCTGCGCGGATCAGTCAAAATGGTTTCCCAGAATGATGAGATCGGCCTTGCGGGGTGTGGACAATCGGGTCGGGTTGAGGCAAAGCCAGTATCAGCTCAATGCCCCTGTCTGTCGTGGAAGGATGCTGCCGTGACCATAACCATCTATAAAATTGTCCCGGAGCCATTATGGCAGGCAAGCCTG
>CAJYRE010000314.1 GCA_913776675.1 Rhizobiaceae bacterium | reverse complement strand
TTTCAGCCAGTTTTGCGGCCCGCTTTTCGCGTAGTTCGATGAGTTTTTTCACGTTTTGTTCCTTTTAGGATTAAAGGCCTGCTCCAAACAGGGGGCAGGCAAGAGCAAAGGGGAAGACATGAAAGCTGGCGCAAGGCGCGGCTTTCCGATCTTGCGCATCATAGGCACAAGCGGCATGACGGTGGAAAATTGCGGGGTGTTTTTCGCGGAGGAGCGCGGATTGCGGGGCTTTTGTGCGGTTTGGTCTTCACACCAAAGCGTTGAAATCACGCCGGGGACGTGACATAACCGAGCAGGCACACAACCTTGATTTTTTCATGAAAACTGGCACATACAGGGCACTTCCCAAAAGGGGCTTGCGGGCCTGTCCATTGTGAAAACATGGGCGGGCCTAAGTTTTTCAGGCCAAGCAATGCTGTGCAAGCTTTGTTGCCCAGCCCTTTCCAAAGGCATACGAATCGTTCACAAATGGCTGTAATCAAAGCAATATTGAAAAAGTAGCATATGGGCTTACAATATCCGCCTCAGCTTGACCTTGTGGTTATCTGCGATTATTCAACCGGATTCAGAAAGCCCGAAATGGTGAAAGAGCGCCTTGCTGTGGTCGTCTCTCAGCGCCTGCCCCACCGGGATGGGCTTTGCACGGTTGTGCCACTCAGCACGACACCAAGCCGGGCAGGCATAAAATACCAATGTAAAGTTGAGCTTCCCTTTGAAGCGCCGCCACCCTACCCTGGAAAAATCAAATGGGCGAAAGCTGATATGCTGGCGACCCTTTGTTACGATCGCATGGGATTGCCCTATACGGGCCGTGATCCATTGACAGGTAAGCGCAAATATCTGAAAATTATTCTCGCAGAAGATGAACTGAAAAAGATCAGACACGCCATACTGCACGCGCTTTCCTTGGATTCGCTGGCTGCCCATCTTTGATTGATAGAGTCAAGAGCAGCTTGACAAATCACTCAAGAAATACCAATTATCCACTTGATCGCACTCGCGGCTTGCCGTGGTGTGCCTCAAGTCCGCCGAAAGGCGGCGAGCCTATGTAGGACGAATGCAAGTCCGAATGGTTGACAGCCCTGCCTTCCGAGGCAGGGCTTTAATTTTATCCCATTGAATACGCTGTCGCTATCCAATCATTGAGATGTTTGGGTCATTTTAGTCGCTGAAAAACGTTATAATTTCTTTTTGATTCGGATGTTGCCAATGAGCGAAAATGAAAACAACCCAATTGAGCTGATAGAAGATATGGAAACGGGAGATCAGTTTCTCGTTTATGGCACCGACAAAGGAATGCGTCTTGATATTCGCTACGAAGGCGAAACCCTTTGGATGACGCAAGCTCAAATAGGTGAGCTTTTCGGGCGCGACGTTTCCAGCATTTCCAGACACATAAACAACATTTTTGAAGAGGGGGAATTGGACGAGGCGAGTTCTTTGCAAAAAGTGCAAACAACTCCCGGACGACCCGCAACGCTCTACAATCTCGACGTTGTTATATCCGTCGGCTACCGCGTTTCATCCGCACAAGCCACACTGTTCAGGCGCTGGGCAACAGGGGTTCTCGTTCAATTTGCCAAGAAGGGCTTTGTGGTTGACACTCCACGCCTAAAGCAGCCTGAAAATGCTGGCAGAATTGCCGAACTTAAAGAAATCATCCGCGATATTCGCGCAGATGAAGCGAATGTCTATGCTGAACTTCGCAAAATTTGCTCAATGTGCCAAGACTATGATGCATCGACAGAGGCCGCCCGCGAATTTTATCAGCACACTCAGGCGAAACTGATTTTTGCTGTTGTGTCTCAAACACCTGCGGAAATCATCATGTCGCGGGCAATGCATAGTGCTGACAACATGGGTCTTCAGACATGGCCCAACGACAACATCCGAAAAACAGACATTGCCGTTTCCAAAAACTATTTGACCGAAGTAGAAGTCAAAGAATTAAACCGATTGACAACAATACTGTTGGATATCTTTGAAGATCAGCTCGACATGGGGCGTTTGGTCGTCATGCGTGATGCAGAACAACTGCTCGAACAACAATTGAAAGGCCTTGGCAGGCGCATACTGCGGGACGGTGGCAGTGTCAGTGCCGCCAAAGCGAAGCGTCACGCTGAAGCGCAGTACGATAAATTTGATCAGCAGCGAAAATTGGAACGTCAGCAGCAAGCCAAAGCCACAATTAACGACTTGGCTAAAGCTGCGAAAGAGCTACCGAAACCGCCACGCGGCAAGAAGTAATCAGCTACCCCATCGCATCCAAAACCCAAGCCCGAAGCGTTTCCGGATCATGAGGCCCACTGACTGGTAACGCCATTACCAAGGCTACCAGCCCATCAATACAGCCTTGCTTTTGTTCAATTTGCACTCTCAACAAGCATCACACGCCATTGTGGCACATGTCAAAAATATATTTTTGGCATAGCTTGGAATGAAATCCTGTTGCAAAGAACAAAAGAAAATCATTAATTAGCAATACAGCGATAAGGAAAATCCATTTGCTACTAACCAAACATTGCACCCCGGAAAACAAAGAGAGAATGTTACGCGGCCATTTCAGGATCGGAACGCACGGTGAATATTCAAAGGGAGAGAGTACCGGCCTCCTAAGTGACACCGCCGAAGGTGTTGGAGCGACACATGTTGTTGGGGACCTTTTTAATTCGTCATGGTCAATTGGTACAAACACATTTAGCAATGTAACTGTGGCAGGTGCCTTAAGTGGCACATCGATTGAGATAATTGAACGAATTAACTGCAATATATTCTGCGCATCGAGAGGAGGATACAGCGCAATACGCCACAAAAATCTAATCAACGGGATCGGCGAATATAAAGAAAACCCCAGCTTAACTGAATATATAGAAATACATAGAAATACATTTTTATTAGCGCTGAAACACATGTCAGATCACCTATTTGGCGAAGGCAATCATTGGATTTCAAAAAGAGTGGTATATAAGGACAGATATAATAAAATTGACTCCGCAGTCGTTCAAATGCGTGGATTAGATTATAATTCTGGTCAAAGATTAATTGAGCAAGCATTCACAAAGCCGGATAAATTTTCTGTTGAAGATGAATGGCGATATGTTTTAATTAAAAAAAATAACACACCGGAACCAGACCCAATATACACATCCAATCTTCCTCAAAGAATAATAGATATGTTTCGAGAAAGCATATTTTCTGCAAGCCATAATAAAATATAATTCAACATTCACCCCATCGCATCCAAAACCCACGCCGGAAGCACCTCCGGCTCATGACGCCCACTGACCTGCAACGCCATCGCCAAGGCCACCAGCCCATCAATGCGGCCCGTGGCCTTGCTTTTGTCCAGTTTACGGCTTCCGGCAGGATCGCGGGTGACAACCGCATTTGCCGAACACATGTTCAGCACCGGGTTGCCGCCATGGCGTAAAAGCTGTTCGGCCACGTTGCGCTCCAGCGTATCCACGGCGGGCGACATATCCTTATAGCCCTGCCCGAACGGCTCCAGCGGCACAGTGCCGCCAAACAAGCCAAGCTCGCGCTTCAAATCCTCAATCCGCCAACGGTCATAAGCCACGGTGCGCAAATCATAGGTTTGCGCCGCCTGCATGATGGCTTGCGCCACAAAGCCGGGATCAATGGTGGAGCCGGGAATAAGCGTGATAAAGCCTTGCCGCGCCCAAAGCTCATAGGGAACGCGGTCCTCATTGGAACGCTCAGTAATATTCGCCTCTGGCATGAAGAACTGACACACCACATCAAACCGCCGCCCCTCTTGCGGAAACACCAGCACAAAGGCCGTGAGGTCACGTGAACCGGACAGATCAAGCCCGCCATAGCATTCGCGGCCCGCAAGGCTGACCAGCTCCACCGCGCCATTGCAGCGGTCCCATTCGGCCTTATGGATAAAGCGCGACACGGCGGAAACCCGCTGATTGAGGATCAGATTTCGAAACGCGCTTTCCTTGGACGGAACAAGCCGGGCCTGTGAGGCTTGGCGCTCCACGTCTTCCAAGGATCGAAAATCGGCCAGCGCCGGGTTTGCGGCAATCCACGCCTCACGGCTCCACGGGTCGGCATCGGCGGGCGCGGCATAGAGTGTCAGGTGAAAGCTTGGGTCTTGAATATCGCCGGAATTAACGCGGGTGCCGTAATCGATCAGCTCGGAAAACACATGGTGGTCGGCGGCGGCCTGTGTGGAAATGCAAATCATCAGCGGGTTATCGCGTGCGCCTGTGGCCGTATCCAGCGCGTCAAACAGCTCGCGGTTTGGCGCACTGCCCAGCTCATCATAAACCACGAAGGACGGTGACAGGCCCATTTTAGAACCCGCATCCGCCGACAGCGCCGCATAGATTGAACCTGCCCCGTCGCCAGTCAGCACCTCAATTTGCTTGCTGAACTGGATCACGTTTGCGCGGTCATCCAGCTCCGGGTGCTCGTTGAGGATGGCGCGCATTTCCTGAAACAGCTTGGCGGCCTGATCGCGGGTCAAGGCGGCGGAATAGACCTCGCCTCGCGGTTCGGCTTCCGGTCCCATCAGGTGGCAAAGGGCAAGGCCCGCCGCAAGCTGTGTCTTGCCGTTCTTGCGAGCCATGGACAAAACCGCCGTGCGGATCGGGCGGCGGCCTTCGCCGTTTTCGGCATAGACCGCCTCGATAAATTCGCACTGCCAAGGCCGCAACGTCATTTTCGACCCGGCCAATTTGCCCGCCGTGATTGGCAAATCTTCCAGAAAGGCAATCACCCGGCCCGCACGGGACAAGCCCGGCGCATTCCAGGGCAAGACCTCGCGCACTTCGACCTTGCCACGCTTTGAAAGTGCCTTTGCACCAATGCCCCGAGTTGCCATTACTAAAATCCTATTTCATCATTTTCTTCAAAGGCTTGAACCCCTGAAACTAAGTATATTCCTATCTGGGACATCGGTCCGCGCCCAGCCTCGTTCTGGTGATTTGACCCGCCCCCACCCCTATGCCAAGCGTCGGATTGGTCCACCGGATTGCCCGATGCATCGAAACCTTTGACCTTCCGGGCGAATGGTTTCTTGTGCTTGCGGTCGTTCGCCGCCGTCTTCTCATTGTGGCAACGCTCACACATCGAGGTCAGCCCATCGAGTGGAGGGAACGGATCGCCGCCCGCGTTAATTGGCGTCATGTGGTCCACGGCTTTTGCAACAGTCACCTGCCCGCGCAATCCGCACGGCTCACACAGCGGCGTGGCCGTCAGCTTGGCCAGCCGCAGCTTTTGCCATTGCGTGGTGTTGTAGGGCCATTTAGCCATTGCCGCGCCCTCGCTGGTGGTTGTTGCCCGCAACCGCGCCGCTCTCTCCCTCTCCCAAGCCCATGCAGCGCTTGCCGCGAGTGCTATCGTTGCGGCTCTTTCCATCACGAGGGTTATTGTTTTTATCTTGGTTCTTCGTGGGGTGGAAATCTTTGAACCCTATCTGTCTTGCCAGCGAAGGCCCGCGCTTGAGCCATGCCAGCCATTCAGGCGAGACAATCCGCACAAGGTTGGTGAGGTTCTTCTGTCCCTTGCGCGGGCGGCTCTCTACAGACAGGTGGCCAAGGGCGCGGGCTTCACGAATAGCGTTCTGCACCGTGGTGCGGCTCAAGCCAGCAATGGCGGCGATACGATCCACCGCAAGGTCACACAGGCCGTGGTGCTTCACCTCGCCCGCAATCACCGTCAGCACGGCGCGTTCTCCTTCCGTGTAGTGGTGGCGGATGGTGTCAGGCATCCCGCTTGATCCGCCCAGCTTGCGCTTGCGAGCCATCGACGCCGCACGATCCGGCGAGCGTTGCCACTTGCGGCCCGCAAGGCGCTGCATCCGGCGAAGGTGCGGGCTTAGGATGTTGAAGCTTGTCGGCTGTTTGCTCGCGGGCTGTGTCGGCATAGCGCCCGTGAGATAGCCATTCATGATGGCCACATCAGACGCCGACAGCTTTGGACGGCTGGCAAGGCTGCGGGCAAGCGCTGCGGAGATTGGAAACGCTTCACCCATGGCGGCCACCGTAGGCCAGCGCATGCGCCTGCTTTGCCGCGTCTATCGCCTCAAGATTGCCAAGAGAGAAGCGCTCCTTCAGGACCGCAATGACATTGCTTCCTACCGTGTCGCGGTGCTGTGAAAGCCAGAGTGCGGCGGCCTGAATGCGGTTAGACGTTGCGCCATTTTCTTCAATGTTATCAATGGCAGTACTTGCAGGGGTGGACAGGCTAGCGGATTGTTTTTGCGGTGTATCCGCATTACCTCCCTGTCCGCCATCAAATCCCACAACAGCTTGATTTTCGCGTTTACAGCACTGTGCGTTTTATAAAACGTACAAAGGTTGCTGTATAAGGTCAAAACTCTATCAGGATAGATGTTGAATACACCATGTGAAAGCGTGCCGCGCGTGGCAAAACCATACGACAAAACGCGTTTACAGGCTCATTTGTTGCTTATTGAGGCTCCAGGCATTCGCGTCGCCAATGAACTGCCGGGGATGCCCAATGAAGTAACCCTGCACCAGTTCGCAGCCGATAGACTTGAGCAAATCAAGTTGGTCTTGCGTTTCAACGCCTTCGGCGGTGGTTCCCATTTTCAGAATACCGCAGAGCCGAATGATCGCCTCGACAA
>CAJYRE010000313.1 GCA_913776675.1 Rhizobiaceae bacterium | reverse complement strand
CCAGCTGGCTCGAACTTGGTGAAGGTGAAGGCGTCAACATATTCTTCCAACGGCACGCCGTATTGCAGACCGAGCGACACCGAGATGGCGAAATTGTTGATGAAGGCGCGAAGGGCTGAACCTTCCTTGTTCATGTCGAGGAAGATTTCGCCAAGGCGGCCGTCGTTATACTCACCCGTGCGCAGGAAGATGGTGTGACCACCAATCTTGGCCTTCTGGGTGTAGCCCTTGCGGCGGGTTGGCAGTTTTTCCTGCTCACGCACCACGCGCTCCACGATGCGCTCAACAATCCGCTCGGTGATGGTCACAGCCTGAGCGGCCATTGGCTGAGCCGCCAAGGCTTCCACAGCATCATCCTCGTCTTCGTCTTCGATCAGCGACGCATTCAGCGGCTGGCTGAGCTTGGAACCATCGCGGTACAGCGCATTGGCCTTCAGAGCCAGCTTCCATGACAGCATGTAAGCAGCACCGCAGTCCTCAACCGTTGCCTCGTTTGGCATGTTGATGGTCTTGGAAATCGCGCCTGAGATGAACGGCTGGGCCGCTGCCATCATGCGGATGTGACTTTCGACCGACAGGTAACGCTTACCAATCTTGCCGCAAGCGTTGGCGCAATCGAACACAGCCAGATGCTCATCCTTCAGGAATGGCGCACCTTCCAGCGTCATCGCACCGCACACGTGGATGTTGGCGGCTTCAATGTCCTTCTTGGAGAAGCCCAGATGTTCCAGCAGGTTGAAGCTCATGTCGGTAAGCTGTTCCTCGGATACATTCAGAGTGTCCTTCAGGAAGTCCGCGCCCAGTGTCCACTGGTTGAACACGAACTTGATGTCGAAAGCAGACTTCAATGCACCGTTGACAGCTTCGATCTTCTCATCGGTAAAGCCCTTGGCCTTCAACGAGCCGGGGTTGACGCCCGGAGCCTGATTGAGATTGCCATGGCCAACGGCATAGGCTTCAATCTCGGCAATCTGGCTTTCGCTATAGCCCAGCGTGCGCAAGGCTTCAGGTACCGCGCGGTTGATGATCTTGAAGTAACCGCCACCGGCCAGCTTCTTGAACTTCACCAGCGCGAAATCAGGCTCGATGCCGGTGGTGTCGCAATCCATCACCAGACCGATGGTGCCGGTTGGGGCCACAACGGAGACCTGCGCATTGCGGTAGCCGTGCTGTTCGCCAAGCTCCAGCGCCTTGTCCCAGGCGGCTGTGGCATGGACAATCAGGGCCGGATCGGAGCAATCGGCATGCACCAGCGGAACAGGGTTGACCGAGAGAGCTTCATAGCCATCTGCCAGACCATGGGCGGCGCGGCGATGATTGCGGATAACCCGCAGCATGTTGTCGCGGTTTGGCGCAAAGCCTGGGAATGGGCCAAGCTCGGAAGCGATTTCTGCCGATGTGGCATAGGAAACGCCCGTCATGATGGCGGTCAGCGCACCGCAGATGGCGCGGCCTTCTGCCGAGTCATACGGAATGCCAGAGGACATCAGCAGACCGCCGATGTTGGCATAGCCGAGGCCGAGCGTGCGGTATTCGTAAGAAAGCTCAGCAATCTGACGCGATGGGAACTGCGCCATCATCACCGACACTTCGAGAACAACCGTCCACAGACGAACAGCGTGTTCGTAATCGGCAATGTTGATCTTCTTGGTGGCGGCGTCCTTGAACTGAAGCAGGTTCAGCGAGGCAAGGTTGCAGGCGGTGTCATCCAGGAACATATATTCCGAGCATGGGTTGGATGCGCGGATCGGGCCAGCGGCTGGGCAGGTGTGCCAGTCGTTCATGGTGGTGTTGTAATGCAGGCCCGGATCGGCAGAGGCCCAGGCGGCGTAGGAAATCTTTTCCCACAGGTCGCGTGCCTTCAGCGTCTTCATCACCTTGCCGTCGCGGCGGGCGGTGAGGTTCCACTCGCCATCGTTTTCAACGGCGCGCAGGAAGTCATCCTTCAAGGAGACGGAATTGTTGGAGTTCTGGCCGGCAACGGTCAGGTAGGCTTCCGAATCCCAATCGGTGTCATAGGTCTTGAATTCCAGATCGCGATAGCCCTGCTGGGCAAACTGGATGACGCGCTTGATGTAGTTTTCCGGCACCATATCCTTCTTGGCAGCGCGGATTTCGCGCTTCAGGGCCGGGTTTTCATTCGGATCAAAGCAGGCGTCATTGTCCGCCGAGCAATTGACGCAGGCCTTCATGATGGCCTTCAAATGCTTGGCAACGATCTTGGAGCCGGTGACGAGGGCCGCAACCTTCTGCTCTTCCTTCACCTTCCAATCGATATAGGCTTCAATATCGGGGTGGTCGATGTCCACAACCACCATCTTGGCCGCACGGCGGGTTGTGCCGCCAGACTTGATGGCACCGGCTGCGCGGTCACCAATCTTGAGGAAGCTCATCAGGCCAGAGGACTTGCCGCCGCCGGAGAGCTTTTCGCCCTCGCCGCGCAAGTGCGAGAAGTTGGAACCCGTGCCGGAGCCGTATTTGAACAGGCGGGCTTCCCGCACCCACAGGTCCATAATGCCGCCTTCGTTGACGAGATCGTCTTCCACCGACTGGATAAAGCAGGCATGTGGCTGCGGATGCTCATAGGCAGACTTGGACTTGGTCAGCTTGCCGGTGAAGGGGTCGACATAGAAATGGCCCTGCCCCGGACAGTCAATGCCATAGGCCCAATGCAGGCCAGTGTTGAACCATTGCGGACTGTTGGGTGCCACGCGCTGGGTGGCCAGCATGTAGGCCAGCTCATCGCGGAAGGCCAGCGCATCTTCTTCTGTGGTGAAATACTTGCCCTTCCAGCCCCAGTAAGCCCAGGTGCCAGCCAAACGGTCGAAAACCTGACGCGCATCGGTTTCCGAGCCGTAACGCTCTTCAACCGGCAGATCCTTCATGGCCTTTTCATCGGCAACCGAGCGCCAGAGGAAGGAAGGAACATCGTTTTCCTCAACCTTCTTTAAAATCTTGGGCACACCGGCTTTGCGGAAATATTTCTGGGCCAGAATATCGGCGGCAACCTGGCTGAACTGCGCAGGCACATCAATATCTGCCAGCCGGAAAACGATGGAGCCATCCGGGTTCTTGATTTCACTCACAGCCTTGCGGAATTCGATTTCCGCATAGCGCGACTGGCCTGCCTTGGTGAAACGACGTTCGATGCGCATCTTGCCTTGTCCTCGTCAATAGCAACGCCCAAAGGGCGCAAATGGGTTGATCGGCCACACTTTGAAGCGTCAGCCGCTGTTTCGCCGTTTGAGAAGCGAAGCCGATCTTGATGATGGTCGCTCTTTATCTTGTGGTTGGGTTGGCTGTAAACACTAAATATAGTGATAGCACAGCTTTTTTGCCAGACCTTGTTGATTGCGGAGCACTCGAAAAAATCACGCAGTCAACCGATCAGAAAAAGGCCTCATACCTTGATCTGTTTCTGCAAATGCAATGTTTATTGAATGGAACCGACCTCGAAAACATTTCGGTCCAGCCGCCGCCGCAACATGGAATTCATTAACCTTGGAAGCCCCCTTCCCGTCAAGAGCTTGAATGTGACGAAAATATAAACGCAATATGTTGTGGGTCTAGCTGTGGAAAACGGGGAAAGGGGCTAGCCTAGAAATTTCATGGGGTTGGGGGCAGAGCTTGATGGTTAACGTCCGGTGAAGCCCATTGTTTTCCACTGTTACAGGATACTGCAAAAAATCGGCTACACATCTGGTGATGTCAAAAATTGATACAAGAGCAAAGCCAGTTGCGAATCGCACAACACATGGTACCGGATGATTTGATGGCGGCGGGCCAATCAAAATGTAAGGACCGCTTTTGTCCGACAATTGACTCTTGTCAAAAAAGCATGGACGAAGGATAAGCAATGCATAAAAGCATACCTCAATCTCAATCAAAAAGTGCATAATCGACACAATAAAACAATGAAATGTGGTTGCTGCATCAAAATTTTTCGGAAACCTGCGCACCCTTTTGTCTGAACAACAATGATCTCTGAACCCCGGCGTTTTATCCTCCCTTTTCACGCTGAGGCGCATTGATGAAAGCATCGGCCGAAACACGGAAACCGGTTTTCGGATAAATCCGATGCGCAAACAAAAGTTGAGAGCATTGTGCCGATTTCGATTTTCAGCACGACGCTCTAGCGCTCCGATCAACCTCAAGGAGTTGAATGAAAATGGCTCAACAAAATGGCCACATATCGGCAGTCGCCAAAATTTGGTTGATACTGCTGGGTGTGGTACTCGTTCTCACTGGCTTGTTTCTTGCTGTCGGTGGCGTCCGCCTCCTGACACTTGGCGGTAGCTGGTATTTTGCCATCACCGGCCTTGCCGTTGTGATCTCCGGCTTGCAGGTTTTGAGACGCAGACCTTCGGGCGCGGTCTTGTTTATCATCGTGACAGCCTTCACCGCCGTCTGGGCGGTTTGGGATGCTGGTCTCGATTTCTGGCCTCTGATCTCACGCCTACTGGCTTTTGGCATTGGTGCGACAGTGGTGACGTTATCGTTGCCGATTTTGCGCAAGGCCCAAGGTCGTAAACCAGCTTATACCGGGTCGTTTGCGCTGGCTGCTGTTTTAGCCTTAGCATCCGCAGGCGGTATTGCCGGTATGTTTGTGCCGCATCCTTCGGTGCCTTTTGCGGGCACACCGATTGCGCGCGTGCCCGTTGATCCGTCAGCAGAA
>CAJYRE010000312.1 GCA_913776675.1 Rhizobiaceae bacterium | reverse complement strand
CACATACGCTGGCATCACCGCGCCGGGCGGAAACCTCAAACACATCCTCTTCTGTGAGGTTGAACAGCGGGCTTTTCAAAAGTGCTGCCAGGGACAAATCATCCGCATTCAGCAGTGTGAAGCGCCCAAGCGCCATCAGATCCTGAATGGCAATATGCCCGGTCAGGCGCAGACGGTCGGCACCGGCCACGGGAATATTGTTACGGCGCTTCAAGGCTCGCGTCAGTGCATTGACGAAAGCGCCGCGCTTGCGCACCAGAATGAGAATATCACCCGCATGGATGAAGCGCTCAACGCCCTTTTCCACAATGGTTTCCCGACCAATCATCGCCTCAACGCGCTGGGCAATGCGTCGGGCAAGGATGGCCGATGGCGCACTTTCCGGTGTGGCATCAAAAGGTGCTGTCCAGTCTTCATCATTGTCCACGCCTTCCGGGGCGACCATATCCCAGACTTCGACAGTGCCCGGATGGCCACTGCGGCTGGACATATGCACCACCGGATCATTCTGCGCCGAAAGTCCCCGTGCATTGGGGCCTTGCGAAAACACCTGATCCACGGCAGACAGCACGGCATGGGTGGAGCGGAAAGACAGGGGCAGGTTGATCTTGCTGAAATTCTCGCCGCCGCGTGCCACTTCGCGCTCGGTGTCGGTGGCTTCCTGCGAGAAGCGCTCAGGACGTGCGCCCTGAAACGAGTAGATCGACTGCTTCTCATCGCCCACGGCAAAAAAGGTGCGGCGCACGGTGCGGGCGCTGTGACCGGAGAAAAAGTCTTCGCGCAGTGAGCGGATCACCGCCCATTGCACCGGACTTGTATCCTGTGCCTCATCCACCAGAATATGATCAATGCCCTGATCCAGCTTGTAATGCACCCATGGGCCAACCGTGCTTCGGGTTAAAAGTTCGGCGGTGCGGGCAATCAGGTCTTCGAAATCAAGCTGACTGCTGCGTTTTTTCAACTCTTCATAGTCATGACTGAGGCGCTTGGCCAAGGTCAGCGACGCATGCGTGGCTTTGTATAGCCGGAACACTTTCAGCCGCTCACGGCAGGCCACCACATGCTCGCGCGCGGTGGTGATGGCATCGCTCAGCTCCGGTGCGGCTTTTTTCATGGCCGCTGCAATCAGCGAAACATCCGCTTTGGGCTTGTCGGCGCTGGTATGGAAAGCCTTATCCAGCAATCTGGCCCGCAACACGGGGTCTGGCTGGCGCACGGCCTGTTCCAGACAGGTTGCCGTTTCCTGCACTTTCACGCCACCCTTGCTGAAGGCAAGGTCGATATAGCTGGAGAGCAGGCTGCTATCGAAACCGGCCAGCGGCCAATAGGCCTCTGTCAGCGAATGCTCGCTTTCGTGTGGACCCAGCCCAAGGGCTTGCCGCAAGGTGGTTTGCACGCCACCACGGGTGTCTGCCGCGCTTAAAAAGCTGCTCACGGCATGGCGGTTGGCAACAATATCGGACAGCAGGTTTTCCAGCCCGAATTCATCGCCAAGGCTCAACACTTCGGCAAAGGCTTCCGCCAGTTCGGCATCATCTTCTGCGGCAGTTGCGGTCAGCAGCGAGCGGCGGGCATCGGATAGCAGCACCGAAGCGGCGCGATCATCCAGCACCGAAAAATGCCCGGCCACATTGGCCTCCAGCGGAAATTGATGCAGAAGGGATTCGCAAAAGGCGTGAATAGTCTGGATTTTCAAACCGCCCGGCGTTTCCAAGGCGCGGGCAAACAGACGCCGCGCCTCGGCAATCTTCAGGGCGTTGGGCGGGATTTTTTCAATCTCTTCAATGCGTTTGGAAAGTGCTGCGTCAGGCAAAGTTGCCCATTCGGCCAGCCGGTCAAACACACGGTTGGACATTTCCGAGGCTGCCGCCTTGGTATAGGTCAGGCATAGAATGCTTGATGGCCGCGCCCCGGCCAGCAGCAGCCGGATAACACGCTGCGTCAGCACATGGGTCTTGCCGGACCCGGCATTGGCGGATACCCAGGCTGAACGGGCGGGATCGGAGGCGGTGGCCTGTTTGAGGGTGGTCCAATCAATCCAGACTTTGGGATCGTCGGATTCTGGCAGCGTATCAATATCACTCATCGCTGGCACCATCCTCTGTCGCTTCTGCGGTGGACCATTCGGCGACTCTGGCTAAATGATCATAGTCTCCGCTGAAATCATTCATCTGCGCTGGCATCAGCCGCGAGACATAACCGCGCTCTCCCGATTGCAGCAGGGTGACAAAGCGGGTGAGCTGTTCAATGGATTCAGAGGCCAGATCGAGCGCCGATTTGGCGTCATCGCCCTTGCCCGTTAGCTCATTGTTGACATTTTCCGCGTTGAATCGTCCGCCTGGGCGAAGCCGCACATAGATGAGATTGTCCGGAGTCAACCGTCCCACATCCTTGAAAGCGCCCATTTTCAGAGCGGCGGCTTCCAGCGCCAATTGCGGATCGAGCAGGGAGCGCGCCTGCTTTCTGCTGGGGCTGGAGCCGGTTTTATAATCAATAATATCCGCATGGCCTGCTCGAATATCAATTCGGTCGGCCACGCCTGTGAGCCGGATGTTGATGCCGTCCAGCTCTACGCCTGCCCGTGCTTCGGTGACCATTCTGGCCGGGTCGCGCTGGCGCTGCCAATCAATAAAGGCGCGGCCCACTTCACTAAAACGCTTACGCCAGACAACATCGATATGCGGCGGCAGGTTTTCAGCATCAAACACCTCATCGGTAATTCGTTGCATGAAAGCTTCCGCATCCGGCCCCAGCTTTTCGGGCATGTTGGCAATGAAACGCTCGACAATCGCGTGGTACAGTGTGCCGCGTTCCGATGCGCCGGGATCGCTGTTGAAGGGATCAACCGGGTCGAGCTTCAAAATCCGCCGCGCATAGATGGAATAGGGGTCGCGCCGCAGCCGTCCGACTTCGCTGAAGGAATAGGTTTTCGGATGCAGGTCTTCCGGCGGTTTCGGGCTGGGCCGCAACGCCGGGGCCTGATCGGCCCCCTGATCCAGCAGTTCGGCAAAATGCAGGTAACGCTCACCCCGGTCTTTCATGCCTTCGGCAAAATCCTTGCCGCCCAAGGCCATCAGCCGTTGCAGCCAGCGCGAGGCAACGGTGGGGGCTGAGCCTTGGCGCAGCGCCCGGCTGTAAATCATTTGCCGGGTACCATTGGCCATTTCAAAGTCGTGCGCCAACTGGCCAATCTGTCGTTCGGGCGGCTCCAGCCCCATCTGCGTCTTCATGGTGCGCGACAGGAAAGGATTGTTGGTGGTGGTGCCGGGCCATGAGCCTTCGTTCAATCCGCCCAGAATCATCGTGTCTACGCTTTGCAAACGCGCTTCCAGCGCCCCGAAAATAAAGACCCGTGGATGGCGCAGGGCCTGTGGTTTGACGGATTCGCTGGCCGTGAGTGCCGCCATGATGTCGATCCATTGCGGACCATCCACGCTCATCTGGCCATCGGTTTCCATGATTTCGCTGAGCAGGCGTACCAGAACAGCGCCCGCTTCATCGGCCCACAGGGGTGAAAGATCACCGCTTGCGCAGCGGGCAACGGCTTCCAGCACGCGACCCGTGCGTTCGCTCCATTCCGTGAGTGATAGCCGGGTGGTGAATGAGCGGCCATCAGGCTTTGCCACGACATGTCCCGCCAAGGGCTCGACTGCCTCGGCAATCGCAACGGCCAGATGTCGGGCGCGGGCTTTGGCCTCATCGGTTATTGTTCGCCGCCATGCGGGCGGGTGTCGATCATCAAACTGTTCAATGAGGGATCGATCAAACAGCGGGGCAAGCTCGGCTATATCCACCGGGCCTTTTCCGCCGCGCAAGGCAATGGTCTCCAGGGCGTCAGCCGCCGCCTGCAAACCCTCATCCGGCTGGCCAAACCGGGCCAGCGGATGTTTGAGCAAGGACACAATGGCGACAGGATCCCCGGGGCGCAAGCAGGCTTCCAGCACCAGCGTCATCAAGGTGCCTTGGGGTGTGGACGAAAAAGGTGTGCCAGCCGAATCATCGGCCACAATGCCGAAGCGCGCCAGTTCAGACGCCACGCGCCGCGCCAGATTGCGGTCTGGCGTAATCAGTGCAGCCCGGCTTTCTCCGCCATCAAGGCCGGGTTTTTCCACTGCCAGCCGGAGCGCCACGGCAATTGCCATGGCTTCTTCACGCTCATTGGCGGCTTCAATCAAGGCCACATCGGCAAAGGCGGCCTGAAACCGCGCATCGCCAAACGCCTTGCGCCATGCTGTCCAGCCATCGGTGGCCTTGGCAGGCGATAAGGCCCGCGAGAGAATTTCGGCCCGATCAGCCAGATCGGCATCGG
>CAJYRE010000311.1 GCA_913776675.1 Rhizobiaceae bacterium | reverse complement strand
AAATGCTGGATGGTCTGGCGCTTGCCGAAACCACACCCGGTCCTTTGGTGCTGGTGCTGTCTTTTGTCGGGTATCTCGCGGCCTTTCGTGAGCCCGGCGGGCTATGGCCAGTCGTGGCCGGTCTTCTCGGCGGCGTGCTGACGGCTTGGGCAACCTTCATG
Source organism: Rhizobiaceae bacterium (assembly GCA_913776675.1). Taxonomy (GTDB): domain Bacteria; phylum Pseudomonadota; class Alphaproteobacteria; order Rhizobiales; family Rhizobiaceae; genus Allorhizobium. The sequence continues at coordinate 5,422 of CAJYRE010000311.1, read as the reverse complement.
CCGAGCTTTCTGTTTATCTTTGCCGGTGCGCCGATCATCGAGCGTCTGCGCGGCCATGCAGCTTTGGATGCCGCCCTCTCCAGTATCACAGCGGCTGTCGTGGGGGTGATTTTAAATCTTTCCGTCTGGTTTGGCCTGCATGTGCTGTTTAAGGGGGTGGTTCGCACAGATATTGTTGCCAAGCTTGGGCTTTCGGTGACCATTCCTGTCTGGAACACGCTTGATCTCGCCGCAATGTGTGTAACGCTTGTGGCTGGCCTTTTGCTGTTTCAGTTTCAGCGCGGCATTCCCACAGTTCTCGGCGTGGCAGCGCTGATGGGCGTTGTGATCCGGGTGGTCTAAATTCCACCTGCGTTCGCATTTGCGGCAAAACCTCTTGCCAATGACGCTATCCTTTGTCATGTCACCGGCAATAGAAAATCGCTTAAGGCAATCTCATGACCCAGCGCCTCTCCACCTTTGTCGATGCTGTAGACCAATATGATGTCGCGCTTTGCGATGTCTGGGGTGTTTTGCACAATGGTATTGATATTTTTCCGGGTGCCGGAGAGGTGTTGATGGCGGCTCGCGCCAAGGGCCTGACCGTGGTGCTGATTACCAATGCGTCCCGTCCGTCCGATCGTGTCAAGGTGATGCTGGATCAGATCGGCGTGCCGGAAACCGCCTATGACGCCATTGTCTCTTCGGGGGATGTAACCCGCAAACTGATCGAAAAGGCCCCGCGCCGTGGTTTTCTGATCGGGCAGAGCCAGGATCTCTCGCTGTTTCACGGTCTTGATGTTGATCTGGTGCCCGCTGATGAGGCCGAGGTCATCATCTGCACCGGATTGTACAACGATGAGGAAGAGCAGCCGGAAGAATACCGTGAACTGCTGGCAGGCTTGAGCCAGCGCGGTCTTCCGATGATCGTCGCCAACCCCGACCTGATCGTCGAGCGTGGCCATAAGCTTATTCCTTGCGCGGGTGCGCTGGCGGCAATCTATACTGAGATGGGCGGCGAAACCCGCTATGCTGGCAAGCCACATAACCCGATTTACGAGGCAGCTCTTGCCAAGGCGCAGGACATTCGCGGGGCAGCCATCGACCCTCGCCGCATCATCGCCATTGGCGACGGCATGCCAACGGACGTGAAGGGCGCGGTCAATGCCGGGCTTGATCTTCTGTTCATCGCGGGTGGTATTCATGCGACAGATTACAGCACGAATGGCCAGATCGATGAGGCGATGTTGCAACAGTATTTGCGGGAGAAAGGCGTTGCACCGACCTTCTGGATGCCTCGACTCTCATAAAAAGACACGCGCCTAAAATGTTGTGATGTGCCGAAAGAAAAGCCAATGACTGTTTTTCACCGCAATGAGAAAAAGACACCGCTGCCGGATCACCTGAAAGGTGGCGTGGTGGCGATTGGCAATTTTGATGGCGTGCATCGCGGCCACCAAACGGTTTTGAACCGGGCGCTGGAATTGGCAAATGAGCGCGGCGTGCCAGCACTGGTGCTGACGTTCGAACCGCACCCGCGCACAGTGTTCAACCCACAAACCCCGGTTTTTCGGCTCACGCCTGCGCCGCTCAAGGCGCGCCTTTTGGAAGCAATCGGCTTTCAGGCGGTGATCGAATATCCGTTTGATCTGGAATTTTCCCAACGCTCGGCACAGGATTTTGTCCGTTCGGTTCTGGTCGAATGGCTGGGGGCCAGCGAAGTGGTCACCGGGTTTGATTTTCACTTTGGCAAGAGCCGCGAGGGTGGCCCCGCCTTTTTGATGGAAGCGGGCAGCCATCACGGCTTTGGTGTCACGCTTCTGGATGCGTTTCGGGATGAAAATGCCGAGGTTGTCTCATCCAGCCGCATTCGCAGCCTTTTGCCGCAAGGAGCGGTGAGCGAAATGGCAGGTCTGCTTGGCTATCGCTTCACGGTGGAGGCCGAAGTGATCAAGGGCCAGCAGCTTGGCCGCACCCTTGGTTTTCCCACCGCCAACATGGCCTTGGCAAGCGAGGCCAATTTGCGCCCCGGCATTTATGCCGTGCGTCTGCGCCGCCCCGATGGCGTGATCCGCGATGGCGTGGCCAGTTTTGGCTATCGACCAACTGTGACGGAAAACGGTGCAGCGCTTCTGGAAACCTTTGTGTTTGATTTCTCCGGCGATCTCTATGGCGAGACCTGCGCCGTGTCCTTCTTTGGCCATTTGCGCGATGAATGGAAATTTGACGGGCTGGAGCCGCTGGTGGCTCAGATCCGCAAGGATGAAGACGAAGCAAGAGCCTTGCTCTCTGGCGTTTCGCCCTTCAGTGATCTGGATGGCAAAATAGCATTTTAGAGCATTTCCAGCAAAAGTGTGCAGCGATTTTGCGTCCGGAAATGCGTGAAAACAAAGAGTTAGAGTGCCACTTCTATTGAAACACACAGTACACGACGCAAACGTTTTTCTGTGTGGCTCACCCCCCTCTGCCCTGCCGGGCATCTCCCCCTTACAGCGGGGGAGATCGATACTCAGAGACCATCCAACCGATAGAAAGCTTGTCGTTTGGACCTCTTTCGGGGTCAAATGACGCGCCTGTTGCCAATCTTGCTAATCTCCCCCGCTTTAAGGGGGAGATGCCCGGCAGGGCAGAGGGGGGTGAGCGACAGATGAAAACAATAGCGTCGTGTACTATGAGATTGAACCAGAAAGACTCTCGATTCCTTTGTTTTCGTTTGTCTTTACGGGAAAATCGGATTCCACTTTTCCCTGACAAACTCTAAACCGCACCGGGAAAATGACAGGCCACCGCATGCCCGCTGCCTTGCAAGGTTGGCACATCCACTGCACACCGCGCTTGTGCGCGTGGACAGCGGGTGCGGAACACGCAGCCGGAGGGCGGAGCCATCGGGCTTGGTAATTCGCCTTCCAGCGGGATCACCCGTTTTTCCCGCTCAAGCCTCGGGTCGGGAATCGGAATCGCCGAGAGCAAAGCCTGTGTGTAGGGGTGCTGTGGATTGGCATAGAGCGCATAGCGATCGGCAATCTCGACCGTGCGGCCCAGATACATCACCATCACCCGCGTGGAGATATGTTTGACCACGCTGAGGTCGTGAGCAATGAAAATCAGTGCCAGTCCCAATTGCTTTTGCAAATCCATCAACAGGTTGATGACCTGCGCCTGAATCGAAACATCCAGCGCTGATACCGGCTCATCACAGATAATCAGTTTAGGCTCGACAATCAGGGCGCGGGCAATGCCGATGCGCTGGCACTGGCCACCGGAAAACTCATGCGGGTAACGATTGATCATGCTGGGCAACAGGCCCACCTGATCCATGGCCGCCTGAACCCGTGCCTTGATCTCTTTGGAGGAAAGCCCATGGTGATGGGTGGTTAGCGTTTCCGCAATGATCTGGCCCACCGTCATGCGCGGATTGAGGCTGGCGAGGGGATCTTGAAAGATCATCTGGATGTCGGCGCGATGTTTCAACATCTCGCGGGGCGACAGGCGCAGAAGATCGGTATTGCCCTGCCAGATCACGCTGCCGGTGGCATCCAGCATGCGGATGATGGCGCGGGCGAGGGTGGATTTCCCACTGCCGGATTCGCCGACAATGCCCAGCGTTTCGCCCGGTCGCAGCTCAAAATTCACGCCATTGACGGCGTGCAGCTTGCGCGGTTTTTGCCATGGCAATCCACCATTCTTGAGTGCAAAGGTCACATGCAGGTTCTCAGCTTTCAAAAGGGGCGCTGTGGTCATACGAGTTCCTCGATTGGACGCATGCAGGCCCGCGCCCGATCGGGCGCGAAACTCTCAAGCGGGCGCGGTGCGATATTGCAATCGCCAATGGCGTAATCGCAGCGTGGCGCAAACGGACAGCCGCTTGGCATGTTCATCATATTAGGTGGCACACCGGGAATGGTGCGCAGCCGCTCATCTTCCCTGTCCACCCGAGGAATGGCCTGCAACAGACCGCGCGTATAGGGGTGGGATGGCGATGCAAACAGCGCCTCCGCCGGCCCCGTTTCCATCACCCTGCCGCCGTAAAGCACCAGAACCCGCTCGCAGGAGCCAGCAACGATGCCGAGATCATGGGTGACCAAAATCATCGCCATGCCAAATTCGGTTTGCAAATCGCGCAAAAGCCGCATGATTTGCGCCTGAACCGTCACATCAAGCGCGGTGGTCGGCTCATCGGCAATCAGCAGGTCGGGGCGACAGAGCAGGGCCATGGCAATCATCACCCGCTGGCGCATACCGCCGGAAAATTCATGCGGATACAGCCGGATGCGGGATTTGGCATCGGGAATTTTCACCGCATCCAACATGCGGGTGCATTCCACCAGCGCGTCGCGCTTGGACATGCCTTTTTGGTAGATCAGCACCTCGGCCATCTGATCAGAGATGCGCATATAGGGATTGAGCGAGGTCATCGGGTCTTGAAACACCATGGCAATCCGTGCACCCCGAATGGGGTTGAGGACGGATGCGGGCGCATTGAGAATTTCCTGACCATCAAACAGCACCGAGCCAGAGGCCCTGCCATTGCGCGCCAGAAGCCCCATGATGGCAAAGGAGGCCTGACTTTTGCCAGAGCCGCTTTCGCCGACAATGCCCAGTGTTTCACCACGGTTCAGGGTCAGATTTAGGCCTTGCACAGCCTGCACCCGCCCATCGGCTGTGTCGAACCCCACGGAAAGATTGGTTACGGTCAACAATGTCATATCAGCGATCCTTCGGGTCCAGCGCATCGCGCAAACCGTCTCCCACGAAATAGAAGGAAAACAGTGTGATGACGAAGAAAAACAGGGGTGCCGCCAATTGCCACAGCGTGCCATGGGTCATGCTGCCAGCCCCTTCGGAAATCATCGCGCCCCAACTGGTCAGCGGCTCCTGAATGCCGAGACCCAGAAAGCTGATAAAACTTTCCGTCATGATCATGATCGGCACCAGCAGAGTGGCATAGACCACCACAACACCCATCAGATTGGGCAGAATGTGCCGCAGAATGATCTTGATGGAGGAAACGCCGGTAGCCTTTGCCGCCTCGATATATTCCTTGGATTTGATGCTGAGTGTTTGCCCGCGCACGATGCGGCTCATATCGAGCCACGACATTAATCCGATGCCCACAAACAAAATGGTTGTGGAGCGGCCAAACATCACCAAAAGCAGGATCAGCACAAACATATAGGGGATGGCCATCAGAATATCGACGATGCGCATCATGATGCTGTCCACCAACCCGCCCGCATAACCGGAAATGGCACCGTAGAGCGTGCCAACCACCACGGCAATCAGGCTGCCGATCAGCGCCACCGACATGGAGACTTGGGTTGCCTGCACGGTGCGGGCAAACAGATCGCGCCCGAGATCATCGGTGCCAAAATAATGGCCGTTTTCAAACGATGGCCGACCCAGATCGACCACCTGTCCCATCACCGAAAAATCCAGCTCATCA
>CAJYRE010000310.1 GCA_913776675.1 Rhizobiaceae bacterium | reverse complement strand
TGTCGATATAGGCAACACCGGTATCCATGCAGGCACGCAGCACGGACATATTGAGGAAGGCTGTGCCAACGTTGATGACGATTTGCGAGCCGGTCTTCTTGATCAAAGCCTTGGTGGCTTCGATGTCGAGCGCGTCCAGCGCGTGGCCTTCAAGCACGCCCGGCTGTTTCATCGCCTTCTTTTCATGTACGCTGGCAATGATGGTGTCACACTTGGCCTTGGTGCGCGATGCAATATTGATGTCACCAAGAACATCATTATTCTGAGCGCATTTATGCGCAACAACCTGGGCGACGCCGCCCGCGCCAATGATGAGAACATTCTTCTTCATAATGCCTGCTGATCTCCTTGCGTTAAACCTGGGTCAGAACCTTAAGACAGGTTCTGTTCAAAATCGGAATAGTCGAATTCACGCACCAAGCGGATGCTGCCATCCAGTTCCTTGATGGCAATGCTTGGCATTTTCACGCCGTTGAACCAGTTTTTCTTCACCATCGTATAGCCAGCAGCATCCTGAACGGAAATGCGATCGCCAATCTTCAACGGCTCTGGAAACTGAAACTCACCAAACACATCACCTGCGAGGCAGGACTTACCACAAATCATATAGGAATGCGGCCCCGAATTGGGAGCAATCTTGGCTTTTTCCCGATAGATCAACAGATCGAGCATATGGGCTTCAATCGAGCTATCAACAATGGCCAGATCCTTGCCATTGTAGAGCGTATCCAGCACGGTGACTTCCAGCGTCGTACTCTTGGTAATCGAGGCCTCACCCGGCTCCAGATAGACCTGCACACCATAATCGCCCGAGAATTTCTTCAAGCGTTCGGCAAAGCGCTCAATCGGATAATTCTCGCCTGTGAAATGAATGCCGCCGCCAAGGCTGACCCATTCGGCGCGCTTGAGCAACGGGCCAAAGCGGCTTTCAATCTCGCCCAGCATCTTGTCAAACAAGTCAAAATCGCTGTTTTCGCAATTGTTATGGATCATGAAACCGCTGATGCGGTCCATCACCGGCTCGACTTTGCGCAGATCCCATTCACCCAGACGGCTAAACGGACGGGCCGGATCGGCCAGATCAAAGCTCGACGAGCTGACCTGTGGGTTCAACCGCAGACCGCGCGTAATACCGGATGCCTTGTCAGCAAAACGCTCCAACTGGCCAATGGAATTGAAAATGATCTTGTCGGCATGACTGATCACTTCGTCGATCTCGTTGTCGCCATAGGCCACACTGTAGGCGTGGGTTTCCTTGCCGAATTTTTCACGACCCAGACGCACTTCATAGAGCGAGGAGGACGTGGTGCCATCCATATACTCGCGCATCAGATCAAACACCGACCAAGTCGCAAAGCATTTCAGCGCCAGCAGCGCCTTGGCACCGGACTTTTCACGCAACAGTGCAACTTTCTCCATATTCTGGAGCAGTTTGCTTTTGTCGATCAGATAAAAGGGGGTCTGGATCACGTATGCCGTACCTTTTCAAGGAAAACACCGGGGATACGCCTCCTAGGAAATTTAGCCTCCAAACGCAACCCTGACAAACCTTTTCAATGATAATTGCTACAGCTTTATGATGATCAAAAAGAAGCAAACATCAAAACAGCACCACGCCGCCCACCTCAAGAGATGTGCGGCGCAATTTTATCACCGAAAGATTGTGGTCATTGTTTACAATGCGCGCTTGGTGCGCCAGCTTTCTGCATAGTTTTCGCGGGCTTCAGCGGCATAAGGTGTGGCGGCAACACGAACACGGATCTGGGCTTGTTTATGCGGCTCAACCGATGTCTTGCCGGAACCGCCATTCGGCTCACCCCAGACAAGCGTGAGAATGTCACCTTCCTGAACATCAACATCGACAACGCCGAGCGACAAGATGCAACGTTCATTGAAGCTGTAGCCCGTGAACATTGACATTCCCACCTGCTTGCCATCGCGCAAAATCAAATCTGCGCCGGAAGATGCATAATTGGCGACCGGGAAATCAATCCATTTATAGTTCTCACCACCGGGCTCAAATGCAGACGCGATGACGCGCACCACATCCTCGGCATTCCACTCAAAGGTGACTTTCTTGCGCTTCACATTGTCCTTGATTTTTTCAAGGGCAGCACGGCCAACGAAATCATGGTCATACTTAATGTATACACCATAGCCCAGCTCATAAGGATTCACATAGTAGTCCTCAATATTGCTGGAAACGAGGCTACCACCAATGGAGCCTACGGCTTCATAGGCATCGGCTGGCAACCAATCACGATAGGCCTGCAACTCTTCGCCGGTGTAAATGCCTGGAAGCGGCGATGGAATCCAGCCCGATTCCAACGTATTGGTCGAATAAGCACGACTGCCAACCGGGTGAAGATCAACGCCAACATCAATAGCGGCCTGCATGATGGTTTCGCGGATATAATCCTTGTCTTCGTAAGGCCCCCAGATTTCAAGGCCGGGTGCTCCGGCCATGCCGTGGCGCAGCGCCTGCACTTTTTTATTGCCGACGTTGATCCAGTCCACATGGAAGAACTTGATGTCCGGCACTGGGCCACCGTTGATTTTCTCAAAAATCTTCGGCGCATCAGGCCCCTGAATCTGAAAACGGTAATGAACGCGCGTGACCAACTTGCCTTCCGGGCGCGATGGAGAGCGCGGATCATGGGTCAACCTGACATTATGCTTGCCCAAAGAGGCATTATATTTCAGCCAGTTGGCGGTTGGCGCACGGCCCACAAGCACAAACTTGTCTTCCCGCTCGCGGAAAATGATCATATCGCCGATCACATGGCCTGCGGGCGTCACCGGCACATAATGCTTGGCACGATTGGTGCCAAAATTGGCAAAACTGTTGATGGCCAGACCTTGCAGAAATGTTTCCGCATCCGGCCCCTCCACAATCAACTCATCCATATGGTGCGATTGATCAAACAACACAGCAGAATGACGCCACGCCGCCTGCTCGGACCGCCAATTGGTAAATTCCGATGCCACCACCGGATATACATAAATGCCGATCTTGGAGTTTCGCAACATATCAACGGCGTTGCCAGCCTTGGCAATGGCGCTTGTGAGGTTAGCCTTGGTCATTGAATTCCTCCCTTGAAAATCGTGACACATGCTTGAAAATGCAAAAACATCATGGGCGCATCACACTCCCGCACCCATCGAATGTATACATGAAATGCGTATCCTCGCCCATTTTGCAAGTCAAAATTTCGAAAGTTGTATTATTTTCACTCGACCAGGAATAAGAAAAATCGAAATTATGATTTAAAATCAAAGAAAAAATATTAATCCTGAATCAAAGCCAGAACCTTCACCTGCCCTAACAGACTGGGATCCTCATTCAAAATGTATTCAAGGTTATGACGTGCCGTGCGCGCATGCTCCCGTGCAAGGGCTTCGGCACGACTCCCCTCTCGAAGCTCGATGGCGCGCACAAGCGCCCTGTGCTGCTCCTGCCCATTCCACAGCGAGCGACGAAACACCGTCACATTCATTCGGCCCGGCAAAAAAGCAGACGGCGATGCGAACGGCAAAGCGCTAACACGCTCCACCTCGCGGCGCACAATCTCGCTATCGGCCAGCGCGGCCACTTGCTGATGGAAGAGCTGATTCAAATCGGAATAGGTATCGAAATCGACATCATCGAACTGCGCACCAAAACAACCATCCAGCCGCTCCAGCGTTTGCCGAATAGCCGCCATCGCCTCTGGCCGCACACCCCGCTCTGCAGCAAGGCGAGCCGCCATTCCTTCCACAACGCCACGAACCTCAATAGAATCAATAACATCACTGAAACGAAACCGGCGAACGATAAAGCCACCATTCGGCAAACGATCCAGAAGCCCCTCCTCAACCAGACGAGACAACGCCTCCCGCACCGGCGTGCGGGAAATTTGCAGCAACTCGGCCAGCGGCACCTCAAACAGCCGCATACCGCCCGGCAACTCTCCGCTGAGGATTTTTTCGCGCAACTCAATAACGGCGCGGCGACCATGCGTTGCAGCCTCTATTTGCTTCATCGACTCTTTCATTTCCAATGACCCACCCGCCATGACGCAGCCCAAAGCACGGTTGACGCTTTAAGACCGCCAGCGGATCGTGCCTGACGCTATATATGCATCGCACTATCTTGGAGTCCGCCGCGCTTCAGATTAAACCGAACTTCACATTCCCTGACAAACCGCTACACACTTTTCTCAGATCAACGCTCTAGACATGCCAGAAACCACCTCTTGCAGCAAGCCATGAATACACTGCAGCAACAACGACCGCGCAAAAACCACGATAGGCCTCGAATTTTGGCTATTTTGATTTTCACCGTTGTTGATTACGCACAAAATGTATACATTCAACACAAGAGGATGGGAGGATATGATGGAACAGCCAATTTTCTCGCAGACACCAGAGTCACATCATCAGCCAGCAGGACAGGCAAATCTGATCGCCAATTGGTCGATTGAAGTGATGCCGCGCACCGCGGCCAAGATTGGCAATTTCCAGGATATTCTGCCGCAAGGCACCCGCGTATACATCGCCCATGTGGATGGCACACCGCTGCACGATATGGTCGCCACAGCCAAACGGCTCAACGCCGAGGGTTTTCCCGTTATGCCCCATATTCCGGCCCGCAGCATTGCCAGCCAGGAGGCACTGGAAGATCTGCTCAACCGCTATCGCGGCGAAGCCGATGTGCGACAGGCTCTGTTGCTGGCCGGAGGCATTGCAAAACCCCAAGGGAATTTGGCCAGTTCCATCGATCTGATCGAAACTGGATTATTTGACCGGATGGGCTTTACCAATCTGCACATTGCCGGCCATCCGGAAGGCAACAAGGATATTGATACGGACAACAGCACCACTCTGGTGGACAAGGCTCTGCTCTGGAAATGTGATTTTGCAACCCGAACGGATGCCGATGTTGCCATTACAACCCAATTTGCCTTTGATGCCAAATGCATTATCGATTGGGCCGAGCGGATTGAAAGCCTTGGCGTGACATTGCCCATTCATGTGGGCATTGCCGGTCCGGCCAAGCTCCAGACCCTGATCAAATACGCCATTGCCTGTGGCGTTGGCCCGTCGCTGAAAGTGCTACAAAAACGCGCCCTTGACCTTCGAAAGCTGCTGACACCCTATGAGCCGACCGATATTGTCGGCCAGCTTGTGGCCTACAAGGCAAAGACGCCGCAAAGCATTATCAGCAATATTCATATGTTTCCGCTGGGCGGGATAGAACCCGCCAGCCGCTGGATTGGCCAATACGCCCCATAAGCCAACAAGTCTTGCGCAATCGCTCAGACTGTCAAACCGCTTGACGGGCGGCTTTTCGACCAGAGAGCGCCACAATCATCGCCACCAGAAACACTGATACAATGAAAATCGTGCCCGACATGGCGTAAATCGTGGGGGATGCCCCGCCATTCATCTTGCCAAACAGCACCACAGGCAAGGTATTCTGGCGGCCTGCCAGATAAAAAGCGCGGGTAAACTCATTCAGCGACAAGAGAAAGGAAAATACAAAAGCACTGACCAGACCGGGCCGGATCAGCGGCAGGGTCACATCGCGGAATTGTCGCCAACGACTGGCTCCCAAATCGGCGGCGGCCATCAGATAGGCCGGGCGCACGGCCGAAAAACTGGTGAGAATCACAATGAAGGCAAAGGGCATGGCCCACAACAAATGCCCGGCGACGATTGTCATGGTGGACGGTTTTACCCCCAGCCGACTGAACACCGTGGACAGCGCCAGTCCCTGAATCACGCCCGGAACGAACATCGGCAAAATCACACCCATGAACCACGTGGCGCGCGCCTTGCGCAGCTCGAAATAGGCCAGTGCCGCCAGAAGCGACAGGCTTGTTGCCAAAACAGCCGTCCACAGCGCCACGAGTGCTGATTGCTGAAGCGCAAGGATCAGCGCCTTTTCCTCTGGCAAGGCCGCATACCATTTGAGCGTGATGTCGGCCAGACTGGGCAGACCGGGCTGAAGAGAGGGATTGAAAGACACGCCCAGCAGATACAGCGGCGGCGCATAAATCACCAGCAAGCCCAGAAGGGTGACAGTCCAGATGAGCAATCGATTGGCAAAGCCCTCTGTCATGGTCATGCGGATTGATCCTCAAAAAGTGCTGCGAGGCCAAACAACCGATTCCCGATCAGCACCAGACCAAAGACAATGGCCAGCACCACCGTGGAAATGGCGAAAGC
>CAJYRE010000309.1 GCA_913776675.1 Rhizobiaceae bacterium | reverse complement strand
CTTGAAACGGCGTGAGTTTGTGGGGGCCGCGCAAGCGCTGGGTCTGACCGATTGGCAGATCATTCGCCGCCATATCATTCCCAACACCATTGGCCCGGTGATCGTGTTTGTCACCGTGGTGGTGCCGCATGTGATTCTGACGGAAAGCTTCCTCTCCTTCCTCGGTCTGGGTGTTCAGGCACCGCTGGCCAGTTGGGGCACGCTGATTTCCGAAGGGGCCAAGAACATGCAGAATGCGCCATGGCTGCTGATTTTCCCGGCCATTTTCTTTGTGCTCACCCTGTTTTCACTGAACTTCGTGGGCGATGGCCTGCGTGATGCACTTGATCCCAAGGACCGTTGAGCATGGACAAGACCAACAACGAAACCGTGCTGACCGTCAAAGACCTCAAGGTCAATTTCACCACGCCAGATGGCGAGGTGAATGCGGTCAAGGGTATTTCCTTTGATGTGAAAAAGGGCGAAACGCTGGCCATCGTCGGCGAATCCGGCTCCGGCAAAAGCCAGACGATGATGGCGCTGATGGGGCTTCTGGCCGCCAATGGCAAAGTCTCCGGCTCAGCCCGCTATGGCAACACCGAAATGGTCGGAGCCAGCCTGTCCACGCTCAACAGTGTGCGCGGCTCCAAGATCACCATGATCTTTCAGGAGCCGATGACCTCGCTGGACCCGCTTTATACGGTGGGCAAGCAGATTGCCGAGCCGCTGATTCATCATCGGGGTATGAACAAGGCCAAGGCCCGCGAACGGGTACTGGAATTGCTCAATCTGGTCGGCATCCCCGACCCGAACCGGCGCATTGACAGCTATCCGCATGAACTGTCCGGTGGTCAGCGCCAGCGCGTGATGATTGCCATGGCACTGGCCAATGAGCCAGACATGCTGATTGCCGATGAGCCAACCACGGCGCTGGACGTGACCATTCAGGCGCAGATTCTCGATCTGCTGGCCGATCTGCAAAAGCGCTTCGGCATGGCGATTGTGCTGATCACTCATGATCTCGGCGTCGTCAAACACGTTGCAGACCGCGTGGTGGTCATGCGGCGTGGTGAAGTGGTGGAACAGGGCAGCCGCGACGATATTTTTGAGCGCGCCACCCATGATTACACCAAAATGCTGCTGGCATCCGAGCCAACCGGCACCAAGACCGCACCGCCGGAAGATGCGCCCGTCATTCTGGAAGGTCGTAATGTCGTGGTGGATTTCTCCATCAGCTCTGGCATGTTGTTCAAAGGCACGCGCAAGTTCCGCGCGGTGGACCATGTCAACCTGCGGCTCCGTCAGGGACAAACCATTGGCGTTGTGGGCGAATCCGGCTCTGGCAAATCCACGCTGGGACGCGCACTGCTGAAACTGCTGGAAGCCGATGGTCGTTTCACCTTTGAAACAACCGACATCTCCGCACTCGACCGGACCAATATGCGGCCCTATCGCAAGAGCATGCAATTGGTGTTTCAGGACCCCTACGGCTCGCTTTCTCCCCGGCAGACCGTGGGTGAAATCATCACCGAGGGCCTGTTTGTGCATGAGCCGCAGCTCACCAAAGCGGAGCGTGATGCGCGCGCCGTGGCGGCTCTGAAAGAGGTTGGCCTCGATCCCGCCTCGCGCAATCGCTATCCGCACGAATTTTCCGGTGGCCAGCGTCAGCGCATTGCCATTGCCCGCTCGATGATTCTCAAGCCCAAAGTGGTGATCCTCGATGAGCCAACCTCGGCACTGGACCGTTCTGTTCAGCGGCAGGTGATCGAGCTTCTGCGCGATCTGCAACAGAAGCATGATCTGTCTTACGTGTTTATCAGCCACGACCTGTCGGTGATCAAAGCAATTTCCGACCATGTGGTGGTGATGAAAGACGGCAAGATTGTTGAGGAAGGTCCAACGCAGGAGATTTTCGACAATCCCGCCAAGGACTATACCAAGGCCCTGATTGCGGCTGCGTTTACGCATTAAAACATCATAGTGCCCGGCTCTGCCGGGCATTATTTCTTTATGGAGCCAGAACCTTCAGCGCGCCCGGATGGATTTTGATCTCCACATCCCGCGGCAAGCGTAGCAATTCGCCATCCACCACGCAGGCAACGCCTTTGCGATGTTTGGGCAGGTGCAAGCGAACAATTTGGGTTTGGAAAGCGCTCACAGCCTGATTTTCCGCCAGCCGTCCGCGCAGAATATCAATGGCAAGACTGGCAATGCCCACCGTATCCAGAGGTGCCGCCAGATACAGGCCCAGTTGGCCCGTGGTCAGATCATCGGCATAGAGCAATGCATTGTTGCCGACCGGATTGTTACAGACGGAAATGGCCGACACTTCCCGCGTCTCCGGCTTACCGTTGCCATGAATATCAAAAGCCACTTCAAAGCGGGGTGGGTTGAACATTACGCTCAGCGCCGCGCTGGTGCTGGCGCGCATTTTGCCAAAGCGGGAGGCAAAATTCATTTTATTGCGCAACCGCACCATGCGGGCGTGAAGGCCTGCCGAAAACTGATGGACATACGGATGACCGTTGGCCGTGGCAATATCGACATGGCGCACCTCTGCGCTGGCCAGCACCTCCAGCACTTTCCAGATGTCCAGCGGCAGTTTCAAGGATCGCGCAAACAGGTTCATAGTACCAGCGGGCACCACGCCAAGCGGCAAGCCAGCGCGCCAGGCAATGCCGGCTGCTGCCGAAATGGTGCCATCACCGCCACCGGCAATCAGCGCGTCACAGCCCTGCTCAACAGCCGCCTTGAGAGCCTCGACAATTTCTGATCCCGGAACCGCAAGACACTCAATATCATGTCC
>CAJYRE010000308.1 GCA_913776675.1 Rhizobiaceae bacterium | reverse complement strand
CGCCAGACTTCGTAATGCCGCACACCGGCGGAGCCGTTCAAACGGGCCTGAATGGCCGCCCCGTCGGCCCCTTCCCTGACATCATAGAGAAAATACGTCGCCCCATTGCTGGTGGGCAAGGCCGGATCAAGGCTGCGGGCGGTCTCCATCGAGGCAATGACATTGACACCGCCAAGCCCGCGTAGCCCATCAATAAAACCAATCACATGCACGGCGTGACCATTGATTTCGGCCTCGGCACCCCGTCGGGCGGAGAGCTTGGCGCGGTCCGCACGATCAACAACCACGGTGCCTGGTTCCATCAGGGCATTGCGCAAATGCGGCGGCAAGACACGCGCCAGCCCTCTGCCATCCGGGGCGGTGTCAATGCCCACAAGCGTGACACTGACACCACCCCCGCCCCGCATCCCGCGCCAGTCCCCCGATCCTAGCAACAGGGATTCCACGTGGGAAATATCCGGCTCCGCATACAGGTTTGTTGCGGTTTCGGCCTTTACGGTGCGTCCCAGATCGACACTCTGCGTTCCGGGAAAGCCAACCCAGTAATCTGCATCGGACTGTGTGACATAAAGCGCATTGGCCCCGACAATGCCCAACAGCAAAGCCCCTTGGGCTGTCATCAAAACACCGGAAAAGGCAATGGCAATGGTGGCGGGCAGAAAACGCCGCCATTCATGCAACAATGTCTTGCGCGCAATGGATATAGCCATGCTAGCGGCTCCTCTTCTGCGGGGTAAAAGCAGGCGGCGATGGCTGGGCGGGGGGTGGCATCCCCCCGCTTGCCTTGATCAGCACAATCATGGCCTGCGCTTCACTCTCGATGGAATCAATCCATTGTCCATGCAGGTCGATGGCAGCGATGTGGCGCGCCGTGGATTTTGAGGCATCCATCAACCCTTCGCGCAACAGCGAATCCGCAGCACTTTGTGCATGGACGGCCCCCTGATAGGCAGCCCGCAATTGTGCGGAATTTTGCCGTGCCGTTTGCACGGCACGCAAAGCGGACGATGCCTCTTCATAAGCGACCAGAACCGTCTGCTTATAGGCGGCAATGGTCTCATCCAACTGTGCCCGCCGTGCTGCAACAACATCCTGCCGCTTGCCCTGATCAAAAATCGGCAATTGCAGGGACGGGCCACCCATCAATCCAAACAGCGAACCGGACACCGGCGTGCCTAGCCCGATCATGCCGGACAATCGCAGTTTGGGATAAAGATCAGCCTGCGCAATGCCCAGATCGACACCCGCCTGAAGCACGGCCAATTCGGCCCGGCGTACATCCGGGCGCAATCGCAAGCCATCGGCCGGGCGCTGAGTGGCGGCAAGGGTAGAGAGGACAGGTTGCGCTCCGACAATGGACAAAGCCGGGTCGGTGGTCGTTGTGCCCTGAAGCACTGCAAGCTGCTGGATGACATCGGCAATGGCATTGTCCAGCCGCTGTTTTTCCTGCTGAGCGGCCAAAGGCATGGCCCCCATGATCTCGGCTTCCATGCCCGTTTCCAGACCGGCGCGCACCTTTGCATTGGCCAGCCTGTGTGTTTTGCTCCACAACTCAGCCAAGGCGGCGGCATCCAGACGACGCTGCTGCAGCGCGCGCAGATGCATATAACGTGAGGCCACTTCTGCCGCGATGGCAAGCTGCGCTGCTTCAAGATCGGTTGCTGCCATCTCAGCGCTGAGATCGGCTGAGCGCTGTGCCAGTTTGTCTTCACCAAACAAGGCCACATCCCATCCCAGCTCCAGATTCAACTGCACCGGGCGGCGGCTGATGTCATCTTTCACGCCCTTGGCGGTTCCGGCCTGCGCCAAGCCTGCCAGACCGGCATTTGGCCGAAAACCCGCCACGGTAGAATGGGCCAGTGCCCTCGCCGCCTTTAGCCGTTGGCGTGCCTGCTCAATGCTGGGACTGGCGCTGGTTGCCCGGCTGATCTGTTCGTTCAGTGTCGTATCCTTGAACATCTGCCACCAAGGCGGACTGGAGAGTAAGGCTGTGTTTTGGGTGATCTTCAAATGCGTTTGTGCTGATGATGGACGCCCTTTGGTGGCCGATTCCAGCATGGTGTCGGCCTGACAGGCTGCAAGAGCAACACTTAGAACAGAGATTGCCAGAAAGCGGCCCCAAGATGCTTGGAAGTCGACGATAGCCAGATGATCAGGCCGCCCATGGCAATCGGGAAAGAGGGGGATGTTCACGGGCGTGCAAACCCATCAACCACGATATGCAAGCGTCCTGGCACTTCCACGGCGACAACGGTTCGCACCCAGGCCAGGGCGAGCACTGTGACAAGCAGACACATGATAGACGGGTAATATCGGTTTCGCATCTCATACCTCTCGATAATGCAAACTTGCCCGATGAAATTGAGGTTTTGCGCAGCCCGTGTGCAGATTGCGTGGAGGTTAAGGAACGGTGGTTGACCTTTTGCAGCCAAGGGGGTTTCTAGAAAAGCAACAACTGCATTTAGGAACGTTATGATGGACAATGCGCTCATCCTGATCATTGAGGACGAACCGGAAATTGCCGAGATCATCGAGACATATTTTGTGCGCGAGGGCTTTCGCACGATTACCGCCAGCGATGGTCCCACCGGGCTATCGCATCATAGTCGGTTGAAGCCTGATCTGATGATATTGGATGTTAAATTGCCCGGTCAGGATGGGTTTGAAGTCTTGGCTGCCGTGCGCCGCCGTGGCGATACGCCGGTGATCATGGTAACGGCGCTGGCCGAGGATCTGGACAAGTTGCAGGCGCTGCGCATTGGAGCCGATGATTATGTGGTCAAACCCTTCAATCCGCAGGAGGTGGTGGCCCGCGCCAAGGCCGTATTGCGTCGCACCACGCGGCGTGGCACGTTTCAGCCTATTCGCATTGGGCCGTTGACCGTGGATATGGAGGCCCATACCGCCACCCTTGAGGGCGCAAAGGGTGCCACGGTTCTGGAACTGACGCGAACCGAATTCCGCTTGCTGGCCCATATGGCGGCCTCGCCCAATCGGGTTTTTGAGCGCTCTGAGCTGGTGGATGCCTGCTTGCCGGAAAGCGATGCGTTGGACCGGACCGTGGATAGTCACGTTTCCAATCTGCGGCGCAAGCTATCAGCCGTTGGGGCGGGCAGGTTGCTGACGGGTGTGAGAGGCGTTGGTTATAAAATGAGTGCAACGCATGAATAAAAGCCTGAACACATACATCGTCAGGACAATGATTGCATTAACGCTTGTTGCTTTTGCGGTGATGTATTTCGGTCTGATGACCTATTACTTTTTTCTGTATGACTGGCTGTTTCCCAATACGCCATATGATGAAAAATGGCAGCCGAGTGACTTTGTGGTCTTTGGGCTGATCATCTTTGTGGGGGTTGTCTCAGCGTCTCTGACCGGGTGGCGCCTGGCGCAAAGCATTGTTCGGCCGCTCAAATCTGTTGCGGCTGCGGCCCGCCAGATTACCAGCGGAGATTTTTCGTCCCGTGCCCAAAATGTTGGTTCCCATTTTGGAGAAGCCCATGCACTGATCAATGATTTCAACACCATGGCAGAGCGTCTGGAAAAAACGGAAGCGGAGCTGAAATATTCCAATTCCGCCATTGCCCATGAATTGCGCACACCCCTGACCATTTTGCGGGGGCGTTTACAAGGGTTGATGGATGGTGCCTATGCGCCCAGCCCGGAACTTTATGCCCGCCTGATTGTCCATGTGGATGATCTCTCTGCAATCGTTGAGGAATTGCGCACGCTGGCCATGGCCAATGCTGGCAAGATGGCGCTGGTGCTGGAGAAGATCGACGTCTCTGAAGAGGTCAGTGCCGCCCTCGTCTCGATTGAGCAAAATCTGGCCCAAGCCAATATCAAGGTTGAGCGGCATTTGGAAAAAACCCCGGCCATGGCAGACAAAACCCGAATCCGTCAGGCCATGTTGGCCATGCTGGACAATTGTTGCCGCTATGCGGCAGGCAGCACGGTGTTTCTCAACACCGGCAGCACAGCCAGCTATGTTTATATGCGGTGTTCGGATACCGGCCCCGGCCTGCCTGCAGAGATGCGTGACCGCGCCTTTGAGCGGTTCTGGCGCGCCGATGAATCACGCACCCGCGCCCGCGGTGGCTCTGGTCTTGGTCTTTCCATTGTGCGCGGCATCGCCAGAGCCCATAACGGCGAAGCACTGATTGTGGACAAGCAAGGCCCCGGTTTTGCTGTGGAGCTACGCTTGCCGCTGCAAGAGCGTATAAAACCAGATCTCGAAGCCAGACAACCGCATGTCATACATCGCGCATGAGGCGGTTTTGCTGCTGCAAGCTTTTGAAGTGTGCGTACCGCTTCTGATGAAGATCCGCAACAATGCCCTGTGCCGGATGATAGGTGCGGGCAACGGTGCTGACCGCTTGCATGGCCTCTCTGACGCCGGCAAAAGCATGAGCAGCAACGGAAGCCAGAATGGCAGAGCCCAACAGCACAGGCTCATCTGATCCCGTCGCTACCACCGGTTTGCCACAGGCATCGGCCAGAATCTGGCGGACCAGATCGCTTTCACCGGCGCCACCACTGATAACCACACGTTCGATTGCGGCTCCTGAAGCCGCTTGTGTTTCAATGATTTGCCGAAGCCCGTAACCAATGCCGCACAGACCTGCGACATACAGCGCCACCAGACTGTCAAAATCCCGGTCCATTCCCAGACCTGAAATCACGGCCCGTGCATGGGGATCGGCAAAGGGGGCGCGATTGCCCAGAAACTCTGGAACCACGTGAAGCCCCTGCGCCAGCCGCACCACATCGGACGGTTGAGAGTATTTTTCAGCCGCGGCTTTGGCGATCAGCGCTGGCAGATCCATCCCCTGCTCACGGGCTTTGGCGGTTGCGTCCGAAGCGGCTGGATGAAACGACAGCAACTGATC
>CAJYRE010000307.1 GCA_913776675.1 Rhizobiaceae bacterium | reverse complement strand
TGAGCATAACACTCTGGTTAAAACCGCTTTCCCGCTGGCCATTCAGGCCGCAGAGGTGAATGCTGAAATTCAATTTGGCCATGTGAAGCGTGCCACTCATCGCAACACCTCCTGGGATGCAGCCCGGTTTGAATGCTCCATGCAGCGCTGGGTGGACATCAGTGAGCCGGATTTTGGCGCTGCCCTGCTGAATGATTGCAAATATGGCTATGATGCCAAGGGCACGGAACTGCGGCTGACCTTGCTACGTTCGCCCACCTATCCTTGGCCGGAAGCTGATCAGGGCGAACATCGCTTCCGTTACGCGCTGTTCATTCATGATGGCGATAAGCATGCGGTGCATGAGGCGGCGGAAGATTTCAATATGCCGCTGTGTCTGGTGCAGGGTGTTGGGCAGGCAGACAATGCGCAGCATGCATCGCTCGTTGAGGTCAAAACCAAGGGCATTGCTCTGGAAGCCATCAAACGCGCCGAGGAGGATGATGGCGTGATTATCCGTCTGTGGGAAACAACGGGCACACGCCGAACTGCAAAGGTGGCGCTGGACGGGCGTTTCAAACAGGCCATGATTGTTGATCTGCTGGAAGAGGGTGGCGAAGCTTTTGCCCTTGATGCAGAGGGGCTTGAGCTGAAGTTTATGCCGTTTGAGGTGATGACGTTGAAGGTCTGGCCTTAAGGCCTGACACAAAACGGGGAGGAGAAAACAAAATGCAGGATTATCAGGACTTTCATCACGTTATTAACCAGTTTCCCGAAGGCGAAAAATCCTTCATCGAGATACCGTTTGAGGTCGGGCCACAGATTGAGCGGATCGATGTGAGCTATCATTTCCCCTTTGGCGGGGGTGGCAGCGTGATTGATCTGGGGGTTGCCCAACATGGTCGCATGCGCGGCTGGACGGGGGCCGAGCGCGGCCATATCACGCTGGAAGCGGATCGTGTCACGCCGGGTTACGACAAAGGGCCGTTGGCGGGAGCGTGGCATGTGGTGCTGGGCGTCGTCAAGATCGGGCCGGAGTGCAAGGTGGATCTGCATATTCGCCTCACGCCCAAGCGGGCACGCTGGCTGGTGGGCGATCTGCACAGTCACTCTGAGCATTCCGATGGCGGTGTGACGGTGCTGGATGCGATTTATCGCGCTCGCGGATCAAGACTGGATTACGTGGCGATCACCGACCACAATACGGTGTCGCAAAACGCCATTTGCGCCGATGATCCGGGTATTCTGGTCATTCCGGCGATGGAGCTGACCTCCTATTACGGACATACCAATTTTCTGGGTCTTCATCGCCCTGTGGATGACTGGCGCTGCCGTTCGCCGCAGGACGTGGCCGATAAAATGCAGGAGGCCCGCAGCAAAGGTGCCACCATTGTCATCAATCATCCGTTTCAGAATTCGGCAGGCGGGCGCTGGCAGGCGGGTTTTGATGTGGCGTTTGATGCCTATGAAATCTGGAATGGCAATTGGTCGGTGATGAACGAGCAGGGGCTGGCCTTCTGGCAGGAGTTGCTTGTGGCCGGTCGGCGCATTCCTGCCACGGGTGGCAGCGATTTTCACCTGAAAAACCGCCGTCGGCATGGCTATCCGGCCAATCGGCTTTATGCGGATGATGGCTCCATTGCCTCCATCCTCAAGGCGGTGCGCGACGGGCGCAATGTGGTGACGTTCTCGCCCGATGCCACCATGGTCAAGCCTGTGGATGAGGCAGGGCTGATGTTTGGGGATCGGGTTGCTGCTGGAACACCTTTGGCGCTGGGATTCACCGGGCTTGTAGCAGGCGATGAGATCCGTGTTGTGACGGAAGCTGGCGTTGTGCAAACGCGCACTGCCGAGCGCAGCGAGCTCACCCTTGAGCGCGTCTTTTCAGGCCGTTTTCTGCGCTTTGAAGTCTGGCGCGGACGTGAGCCTGTGCTGTTTTCCAATCCCTTCTATGCGTGAGTGTGAGTGTATTCACACTCACGCATGATAATGAAAATATTTTTGTACTTGATTTTTTAAGGCTGATCTAGGAGCGTGTCTTCAGGAGTGAATTTCGTGGCGCAGTGGAGAGCAAAGCGAAATTGGAGTGAGGAGGGAATTGTGAAAATCAATAAAAATATTTTTATGGCATCGGTTGCCGTGCTGCTGATGGGCGCATCATCTGCTTTTGCCTTTCAGCAATCGCCTATGCTGGATGCGCAGGTAAAAGCTGGCAAGCTGCCGCCGGTGGATCAGCGCCTGCCCACCAAGCCACGGGTGCTGGATGTGGAAAGCATCGGCAAATTCGGTGGCACATGGCACCGGGCCTATAAGGGACCGGGTGACCGCTGGGGACCCACCAAACTTCTGGAAGAGCGGGCTGTCAAATTCACTCAAGATAAAAACGGCAAGCTGAAGATGATCCCCACCTTCATCGACAGCTACAGCATGAGTCCCGATGGCAAGGAATTCACCTTCACGCTGCTTGATGGTTTGAAGTGGTCGGATGGTGTGCCGGTGACCACGGAAGACGTGAAATTCTGGTACGAAGACGTATTCTTGAACAAGGACATCGTTTCGACCATCGATACGCTCTATGCGCCGGGCGGCAAGCCGCTGGAAGTGGAGATTGTCGATGGGCGCACCTTCAAGGTTAAATTTGCTCAGCCCTATGTGTATTTCCTCACCATTCTGGCCAAGGATTCCACCGGCGAGCCAAGTCTCGACCGTCCATCCTTCATTATGCCAAAGCATTACCTGAAGAATTTCATGCCGAAATACGCCGATAAGGCCGCCCTTGATAAGGTTGTGGCGCAAAAGGGCGTGAAGAAGTGGTCGGACCTGTGGAGTTCCAAAGGGCCCATCACGGCGTGGAACCAGAACCCCGATCTGCCAGTGATCACGCCGTGGAAAATTGTCACGCCACCGCCTGCCGATGTCATGGTGATGGAGCGCAATCCTTATTATTACATGGTCGATAAAGCGGGCAATCAACTGCCCTATATCGACCGGATCGAGCACAAGCTGTTTGATGGTCAGGAAAATTTCAACCTGATGGTCGTGCAGGGCCAGATCGATATGCAGCAGCGCTACACCTTCAATGGTGATTTCACCTTCTACAAGGAAAACGAAAAGCGCGGTGATTATAAGGTTCTGAAATGGGTCAATGCGGAAGCCTGGTCGCTGGTTCCCAATCTGACCGTGAAGGATCAGGGTCTGAATGCCTTGATCAACAACATTGATTTCCGCCATGCCCTGAGCATTGCCATTGACCGCGACACCATCAACGAGCTGTCGCAATCAGGGCTTGGCAAGGCGCGGTCTGCGTCGCCGGTTTCCAGCTCACCCTATTATAATGAAGAGCTGGCCAAGCATTGGACGGAGCATGATCCGGATAAGGCCAATGAACTGCTTGATAAAATCGGCCTGACCAAGCGCGATGGCGATGGCTTCCGTCTGAATAAGGACGGCAAGCGGGTGTCGATTGTGGTGGAAACCTATCTGGATGCCTTTGCCAATACGCTGGAGATGATCCGCGACAACTGGCATGACATCGGTGTGGAGCTTCTGCCGCGCGTCATTGATCGCACCCAATATGACGCCAACCGCGACAACAATGATTTCCAGATGCAATATACGCCGTTTGATCGGCTCTCCATCGTGCCATCCGATCCCCGCCTGATGCTGGGCGATGATGGCTACGCCGAGCAATATTACACCTGGTATCAAACCAAGGGCGCATCGGGCATGGAGCCACCGAAGGATTCGCCCATCCGTTCGCTCTGGGCCGATTGGGATAAGGCGGCCGCGGCCAGTACCATCGAAGAGGCCGATAAAGCCACCAAACACATGATCCGCACCTTTGTGGAACAAGGC
>CAJYRE010000306.1 GCA_913776675.1 Rhizobiaceae bacterium | reverse complement strand
CCGCTCAATGCCCGCGTCAAAGCTGCGGTCCAGAACGGCAGGTTCGCCCTTCCAGTAAATCTTGGCCAGATCAGCCAGCGGCACGGAGCCGGGGTGAAGGGTAATGGTCATAGTGGCCCCTTGTTGTTATGTGTCTTGACCGCGCCATACCCGCGCATGAAGCGGGTTAAAGCCCATGCGGTAGACAAGCTCAGACAGTTCAGAAATATTCCAGATGGCAAGGTCCGCCGATTTTCCGGCCTCCAGCGTGCCAATTTCATCCAGCCGACCCAATGCGCGTGCGGCCTCGCGGGTGACGCCTGCGATGCATTCCTCCACCGTCATCCCAAACAGGGTGGCTCCCATATTCATGGTCAGCAGCAGCGAGGTGAGCGGTGAGGTGCCGGGGTTGTTGTCGGTCGCCAGCGCCATTTTGGTGCCGTGCTGGCGAAAGAGATCAATCGGCGGCTTTTTCGTTTCGCGGATAAAGTAAAAGGCACCGGGCAGCAGCACAGCAACCGTGCCTGCCTCTGCCATGGCTTTTGCGCCGACCGCATCGGTATATTCCAGATGATCGGCGGAGAGCGCACCATATTCTGCGGCAAGGGCTGCACCGGAGAGATTGGAAAGCTGATCAGCATGCAGTTTCAGCGGCAGGCCCAAAGCAGTTGCCGCATCAAACACCACACGCATGTCATCGGGTGAAAAGGCAATGCCTTCGCAAAACCCGTCCACGGCATCGACCAGATGCTCAGCGTGGGCAGCGTTTAAGCCCGGAAGCACCACCTCGCGGATAAAATCATCATTGCGGCCTTTATAGTCTGCGGGCGTGGCATGAGCACCGAGATAGGTGGTGGTGATGGACACGGGCCGTTTATCGCCAAGCTGTCGTGCAGCCCGCAGCATTTTCAGCTCGTCTTGCACCGTCAACCCATAGCCGGATTTGACCTCAACCGTGGTTACACCTTCGGCCAGCAGCGCATCCAGACGCGGCAGAGTTTCGCGCAGCAAGTCCGCTTCGCTGGCCGCGCGGACCTTGGAGACGGAGGAGACAATGCCGCCACCAGCGCGTGCAATTTCCTCATAGCTGGCACCGGACAAGCGCATTTCAAATTCATGGGCGCGGTTGCCTGCATGAACCAGATGGGTGTGGCAATCCACCAGGCCGGGGGTGATCCAGCGACCTTCGCAATCGGTGATCTCTGCTGTGTTGAGCAGGTTGATGGGTAGCTCGCTCATCGGGCCAGCATAGACAATCTGTCCATCTCGCATCATCAGCGCGCCGTCCTCAATGATGCCGAGGCCTGGGAGCTGCGGATTGAGGGTTGCCAACCGCGCATTGGTCAAAATGCGATCCCGATCTGTCATGCTGATCCCTCGTTATTATGGCTCAGGCGACGTTGCGCCTCATCGATTTTCCTATTATGTATATACTTAATAGATCGAGGCGCAAGATAGAAAATGAGAGGGGAAGGCATGACGACACTCCACGCAAAACAGGCGCTGCTGCCAGATGGCTGGGCCAAGGATGTGCGACTGACGCTGAAAGACCGCAAAATTTCCGCCATTGAGCAGGGTGTTGAAGCCAAAGCGGGCGATGAGCGGCACGAGATTCTTTTGCCTACAATGGCCAATCTGCACAGCCACGCCTTTCAACGCGGCATGGCGGGTCTGGCGGAATTGCGCGGTCCCGATAGTGACAGCTTCTGGAGTTGGCGCACGGTGATGTATCGCTTTGCCCTGACCATGAGTCCGGAGCAGATGCAGGCCATTGCCGCCCAGCTTTATGTGGAAATGCTGGAAGCAGGTTTTGACCGGGTGGGTGAGTTTCATTATCTCCACCACGACCGGGACGGTAGCCCATACAGTAACCGCGCCGAGATGGCGGAGCGGATTGTGGGAGCGGCGGAAGAGACCGGCATTGGCCTCACGCTGCTGCCGGTCTTCTATGCCCATTCCGGCTTTGGTGGTCTGGCTCCCAATGAAGGTCAGCGGCGGTTTATCCATGATCTCGATGGTTTTGCGGAGCTGTTGGAGGGGGCGAAAAAAGCGGCATCACGTTTGCCCGCCAGCATCACAGGTATTGCGCCCCACAGCCTGCGGGCTGTCACACCAGAACAACTCTCTGCCTTGCAACAGCTTTCTTTCGATGGCCCCATCCATATTCATGTGGCCGAACAGGTGAAGGAAGTGGAGGATTGCGTGGCATGGTCGGGCAAGCGCCCCGTCGAATGGTTGCTGGACAATGCCGCGCTGACCGATCGTTGGTGCCTGATCCATGCCACCCACATGACGGATGATGAAACGGTGCGCATGGCAAAAAGCGGTGCCATCGCCGGACTTTGCCCGATCACTGAGGCCAATCTGGGCGATGGCACATTCAATGCCGAGGCGTTTCTCAAGGCAGGCGGGCGCTTTGGTGTGGGGTCGGATTCCAATATTCTGATTGGCATTGCGGATGAGCTGCGCCAGTTGGAATATTCGCAACGCCTGAGCCATCGCGCCCGCAATGTCATCGCACAACCCGGTGGCTCCACGGGACGGTCGCTGTTTGATGGTGCAGTTGTAGGTGGCGCTGCGGCCTTGATGGCAGAGAGTGGTTTGACGGTGGGCAGGTCTGCTGATCTGATGAGTTTAAAGCCGCGCCATGGGCTTGGCTTGAGGGAGGATCAACATCTGGACAGCTTCATTTTTGCCAATGGCGCAACAATCGATTGCGTCTGGACAGGTGGCGTAAAACAGGTGGAAGCCGGACAGCACAGAGCAAAAGAGCAGGTTGCTGCCCGGTTTGCGGTTGTTATGCGCGAGTTGATGGCTGCTTTTTAGAGAATTTCCAGCAAAGTGGATGCCGGTTTTCTGGATCCGACACACTGAAGCAAAAAATGGAGAGTCTGTCGGTTTGTTGAGAACGCGACAGACTTTACAGTTTGCCGCCCCGTTGCTGGATCATCATGAAAGTATCATAAGTATATTCTGACAACTGCATCCACAGATAGGCTTCGCGCTTGAAACTGTTCTGGTCATCATAAATAGCCTTGAAATCGGCATTTTTCGCGTTGATGTCAGCATACACATCCTGAGATGCCTTGAAACAAGCCTCAAGGATGTCCTGACTGAACGGTTTCAGCACCGTGCCTTCCGCAACGATTTGCTTGATGGCAGCAGGGTTTTTCAGATCATATTTGGCCATCATATTGGTGTTGGCAAAAGCGCAGGCATCTTCCAGCACCGCCTTGTAGGCGGGGGGCAAATCATTCCATTTGTCGAGATTGACAAAGGCATGGATGGCAAGACCACCCTCCCAAAAGGCCGGATAATAGTAATATTTGGCGACCTTGTAGAAGCCCAACTTGTAATCGTCATAAGGGCCGATCCATTCGGCGGCATCAATCGTGCCATTTTCCAGGGCCGGATAAATATCGCCCCCCGCCATTTGTTGCGTCACGGCTCCCAACCTGTCCATCACCTTGCCCGCCAGCCCGGCAATGCGCATTTTCACGCCTTTGAGATCATCCACCGTGTTGATTTCGCGTCGAAACCAGCCGCCCATTTGCGCGCCGGTGTTGCCAGCCACCAGACCGTAAAGCTTGTGCTTGGCCCAGAAGCCGTTCATCAGGGTCTGGCCATTGCCCTGATAGAACCAGGCATTGGTGAGGCGGGCATTGAGGCCAAACGGAATGGCCGAGCCAATGGCAAAGGTCGGGTCTTTGGCAAAGGAATAATAGGAACAGGTATGGCACATTTCCACCGTGCCATTGCCCACAGCCTCCGCCGCTTGCAGGCCGGGCACGATGTCACCCGGCGGAGAGACCTGAATGGTAAAGTTTCCATCCGTCGCCGCACTGACGCGGGCCGCAATATCTTCCGCGCCGCCGTAAATCGTATCCAGTGACTTGGGAAAAGATGATGCCAGCCGCCAATTCAGCTTGGGCATGGATTGAGCAAGAGCAGGTGCAGAAAGCGCAGCCGTCGCTACGGTTCCAGCTCCACCGATGGCAGCATTTTTCAAAAATCCACGGCGATCCATGGAACATTCTCCCTTGCGCTTTTGATCAGGCAAACTCGCCTTTGATCAAAGCGTATCCAGATAGCCATGCCGCAAACCACATGACAGGCAAATCCACATGTCCCAACCAATGTTGTCAAGGCTATGGCACTTCAGTTTATCAGGTTCAGGTAGAGTCGGACAAACGCGAAATTCTTTTGCTTTCATTTGGCTTTTCAGGAAAGCCAGCCCACTTTTCTCTCTGATAGATTCTATTGTTGACTTCATTTTCAAACAAGGCAAGAACAACTTCCATTCCAGTCCATATGGCCTATCCTTTTCGGAATCCTGTCATGCCAAAGCCCCTCGTCGCCATTCCTGCCGATTTCAAAGATGTCAGCGGAACCAATTACCACTGCGTCGTTGATCAATATGTCAACGCAACCCTGAAGGTGGCCGATGCCATGCCCATTCTGGTGCCAGCGCTGGAAAGCGGGGCCGATATTGATGCGGTGCTGGATCGGGTGGATGGTGTGGTGATTTCCGGCTCGCCCAGCAATGTTCACCCATCCTTGTATGGTGTGGAAGCCACGGAACGGCATGGCCCGTTTGATCCGGCCCGCGATGCCACATCGCTGCCCTTGATCCGCCGCGCCATCGAGCGCGGCATTCCGCTTTTGGCCATCTGCCGGGGCATTCAGGAGCTGAATGTGGCATTGGGCGGCACGCTGGCAACCGAAATTCAGGAAGAACCCGGCAATTGGGACCACCGCAAGCCCCCCACCGAAAACCGCGATGAAGCCTATGCCATCCGTCAGCCGGTAAAGGTCGAGGAAGGCTCCTGCATTGCCCGCTATCTGGGAACGGCAGGCACATTCCAGATCAATTCCCTGCACCGCCAAGCCATTTCCGACCTCGCCCCGCGCTTGCAAGCGGAAGCCTTTGCCGAAGATGGCACGGTTGAGGCCGTGTCGGTCATCGATGCCAAGGGCTTTGCCGTGGGCGTGCAATGGCACCCGGAATATTGGGCCGAGTCGGATGCGCCATCGCGTGCGCTGTTTGAAGCCTTTGGCGCGGCAACGCGGGAATATGCTGCCTCGAAACTGTAAGTCATTGGGGGGATAGTGTTCTTCTGAAGACTTACCACTGTAAAAATCGTCAGTGATTTCCTGCGCCGCTTACCCCCTCTGCCCTGCCGGGCATCTCCCCCACAAGGGGGGAGATGAGATGGGGTATCCGCTCAGTTCCTCTTAACATCGCAACTCGATCGATGACCAAAAGAAGAGCAAAAGGCCGACTCCGGGTCGCTCTCCCCCCTTGAGGGGGAGGTACCTCTGGCACGACTTTAAACAATCAACAATATAGGCCCGCCACTCACCCTTTTACAGGCGTTTCCGGCACCGGCGTTTTCACCACACCATTGTCAAACCAACCAATCAGATTGTCCACCACCAGATCGGCCATGGCGTTGCGGGTATGCACCGAGGCCGAGGCCACGTGCGGCAAAAGCGATACGTTGGGCAGATCGAGATAGTCTGACGGCACTTTCGGCTCGTCATAGAACACATCAAGGCCAGCGGCAGCGATGGTACCATCTTTGAGGGCAGCAATCAGCGCCGCATCGTCCACGCTCCAGCCACGACCGACATTGATCAGCACGCCATTCGGCCCGAGCGCCTTCAGAATATCGGCATCAATGGCCCTATGGGTTTCAGGGGTTTTGGGCACGATGCAGATGAGCGTATCCACGCTCTCGGCCAAGGCCTGCAAGGTTGGCTGATAGGTATAGGAAACGCCCGGCTTTGGCTTGCGGGTATGATAGCTGATCTTGACCTTGAACGGCTCCAGACGGCTGGCAATTTCACCGCCAATCCGCCCCAAACCATAAAGCCCCACGTGACGACCGCGCAAAGACAGTGGAGAAAGCGGAAACGGGCCTTCCTTCTCCCAACGGCCTTCACGCAGATAGCGCTCCGCCGTGTAAAATTGCCGAAGCGTGTTGAGCAAAAGCGCAATGGTGGTGTCCGCCACTTCATCGTCCAGCACCTCTGGGGTGTTGGTCACGATAATGCCGCGCTTGGCCGCGGCCTCAACATCGACGCCATCATAGCCGACGCCAAAATTGGCAATGATTTGCAGGTTGGGCAAGGTATCCATCAACGCTTTTGATACGCTGCCAGCGACGGCAATGCCGGTGACACGGGCCAGATCGGCCGCGCTCAAGTCCACCGACTGACCCGGGGCGATGCGCAAGACCTCACAGACCGGAGCCAACCGCTCCAGCACACGCGGATGCATTTTGCCAAGGACCAGAATAACGGGTTTATCAGCGCTCATAATCGCCCTCTATCAATCTCGATGTTTGATCGGCCCGGTGGATTGGCGAATCCGCATTTCCGGTTTGATCAGATGGATACCATCCGGCTCGTGGCTGCCTGCCAGCTTATCCAGAAGTGCGCGGGCTGCAAGCCTTCCCACTTCAGCTTGTCCGTTC
>CAJYRE010000305.1 GCA_913776675.1 Rhizobiaceae bacterium | reverse complement strand
GTTTCGCGCCCATCCTTGCGTGAAGCATTGATTGCATTGGAAATTGACGGCACGGTTGAAATCCGCATGGGATCGGGCGTCTATGTGGCATCCGAGCGCGATGCGCAAAGCAGCGTGACCCTTGCCTTTGGCGAAAGCCCGTCCGAACTGATGCAGGCGCGCATTGTCATTGAAGGCTCGGCCATTGTGCTGGCCGCATCCCGGATCAAACCGGACGCTCTTCAGAATTTGCGCAACCTGATTGATGGCATGCGCAGCGACATTGCCGCCGGGCGGCGACCGCTGGAGCTGGATCGGCAATTTCATCTGGCCATAGTGGCGCAATCGGGCAATTCGGTGCTGGAGCGCATTGTCGGATCCTTGTTTGATGAGCGCTACAGCCCGCTGGCCGAGCGCCTTCAGGACCGCACCGAAAGCCAGCATTCGTGGATCAAGGCACTGGAAGAGCATGAAGCGATTTTGGCCGCATTGGAGGCGCATGATCCGCTGCTGTCTCAGGCTGCGATGCAAACCCATCTGGATGCATCCAGACGTCGCTGGACAGAGGGGTAATCAGGCGGCAGGCTGAAACGATGCAGGAAACCCTTTCAATCCTGCTCGACGCATGCTGATAGAGTGTGTCAGGAAAAGTGGAATCCGGTTTTCCACCCAGACAGACTCAAACACAGAAATAGAATGCATCATGGCGCAATCCACAGGAGGAGAGAAATCCATGACCACAAACCTTCACGGCAAGCGCGTGCTTGTGACCGCCGCCGGACAGGGCATCGGCCGCGCCAGCGCGCTGGCCTATGCCAAGGCCGGAGCCCATGTGCTGGCCACCGACATCAATGAAGCAGCCCTTGCTGACCTTGCCGCGACCGCCAACATCACCACCCGGATTTTGAACGTGCTGAAGGATGAGGACGTGAAATCGGTGATTGCCGACACCGGCCCCTTTGATGTTCTGTTCAATTGCGCGGGCTTTGTGCATGCCGGATCGGTGCTGGAAATGACCGATCAGGAGCTGAATTTTGCCTTTGATCTCAATGTGCATGCCATGGTGCGCACCATTCGCGCCGTTCTGCCGGGCATGATCGAGCGTGGCGACGGGGCCATCATCAACATGTCGTCGGTGGCCTCCAGCATGAAGGGCGTACCCAACCGCTGCGCCTATTCCATCACCAAGGCAGCCGTTATTGGCCTCACCAAATCGGTGGCGGCGGAATATGTGTCAAAGGGTATTCGCTGCAATGCCATCTGCCCCGGCACGGTGGAAAGCCCCTCCCTACAAGACCGCCTGAAAGCCCAAGGCGATTATGAAACCGCCCGCGCCGCCTTCATTGCCCGCCAGCCGATTGGACGGCTGGGCACACCCGACGAAATTGCCGATCTTGCCGTTTATCTGGCCGGTGCCACCTATACCACGGGCCAGGCCTACGCCATTGATGGTGGCTGGACACTGTAATTCTGAATATTGTCAGGGATGTGTGGAACGCATTGCCCTGAAACACCCGTTCAACAGAAAAGGAATATCTCATGAAACTCATGCGCGTTGGCCCGCTTGGTCAGGAAAAGCCCGCCATTCTCGACAAGGACGGCAAGATTCGTGACCTCTCCGGCCATGTGGCCGATATTGGCGGCGAGGCCATTTCGCCCGAGGGCCTTGCCAAAATTGCCGCCCTTGATCTGTCCACCCTGCCGGAATTGCCGGAAAGCCGCATTGGGGCCTGCGTGGCAGGCACGGGCAAATTCATCTGCATTGGCCTGAATTTTTCCGACCACGCCGCTGAAACCGGAGCCACGGTTCCGCCGGAGCCGGTGATTTTCATGAAGGCCACATCGGCCATTTGCGGCCCCAATGATGATGTGCGCATTCCCCGCGGCTCGGAAAAGACCGATTGGGAAGTGGAACTGGGCGTGGTGATTGGCAAAACCGCCAAATATGTCTCCGAGGCCGAGGCCATGGAGTATGTGGCGGGCTATTGCGTGTCGCATGATGTGTCCGAGCGCGCCTTCCAGTCGGAGCGGGCAGGGCAGTGGACCAAGGGCAAATCCTGCGACACCTTTGGCCCGATTGGCCCATGGCTGGTGACAAAGGATGAGATTGCTGATCCGCAGAACCTGAAAATGTGGCTGAGCGTGAATGGCGAAACCATGCAGAATGGCTCGTCCAAAACCATGGTCTATGGCGTTGCGCATGTGGTGTCCTACCTCAGCCAGTTCATGAGCCTGCATCCCGGCGATGTGATCTCCACCGGCACGCCTCCAGGTGTTGGTCTGGGCATGAAGCCACAGCGCTTCCTGAAGGTGGGCGATGTTGTGGAACTCGGCATCGAGGGCCTCGGCACCCAGAAGCAGACCTTTATCGCTGACGTCTGATCCATCCTGACAACAAGGCTCTTTCCATGACCCGTATCACCAGCCTGCGCACCGTTGATCTGCGTTTTCCCACATCCTTAAGTCTGGATGGCTCGGATGCGATGAACCCCGACCCGGATTATTCGGCCGCCTATGTCATTCTGGGCACCGATCAGGCCGGGCTGGAGGGTCATGGACTGACCTTTACCATTGGTCGCGGCAACGAAATCTGCTGTGCCGCGATCAAGGCGCTCACCCATCTGGTGGTCGGGCTGGAGCTGGAGTGGATCTCTGAGAACCCCGGCCGTTTCTGGCGGCATATGACATCCGACAGCCAGTTGCGCTGGATCGGACCCGACAAAGGGGCCATTCATCTGGCCACCGGCGCGGTGGTCAATGCGGTGTGGGATCTGCTGGCCAAGCGGGCAGGCAAACCCGTCTGGCGGCTGGTGGCCGAGATGAGCCCGGAAGACATCGTATCCATTGTTGATTTCCGCTACCTCACCGATGCCCTGACCCCACAAGAAGCCCTTGCCATTTTGCAAAAAGCCGAAGCGGGCAAAAAAGAGCGCATCGAAACATTGGAGCGCGAGGGCTATCCTTGCTACACCACCTCGGCAGGCTGGCTGGGCTATGATGATGCCAAACTGCGCAGGCTCTGCCATGAGGCCATTGCCGAGGGCTTTACCCATATCAAGATGAAAGTGGGCCGCGATCTGGAAGACGACAAGCGCCGTCTGCGCATTGTGCGCGAGGTGATTGGCGATGATCGCTTTATGATGATTGATGCCAATCAGGTCTGGGACGTCCATCAGGCCATTGACTGGATCAAGGAACTACAACCCTACAAGCCCTTCTTTATTGAAGAACCCACTAGCCCGGATGATGTGTTTGGCCATAAGGCCATCCGCGAAGCGATCGCGCCGGTA
>CAJYRE010000304.1 GCA_913776675.1 Rhizobiaceae bacterium | reverse complement strand
TTAGAGTTTGTCAGGGAAAAGTGGAATCCGGTTTTCCCGAAAAGACAAACGAAAACAAGGAATCTAGAGTTTGTCTGGTTCAATCTGAACCTGACAAACTCTAACATCAGTTTGCCTGGAAAAGGTTATCGTACTTTTCCAGGCAACACAGACTTTAGAGCGTTTCAGTGTTTCACGGAAACACTGAAACGCTCTAACTCTTTGTTTTTACGCATTTCCGGACGGAAAAACGCTACGCACTTTTCCTGGAAATGCTCTAGATCGCTGCTACCAGCACTTTGGCGCGTGCGTCCAGAATGGCTTTGCAGGCCGAGGCGGCTTCCTTGCCCTTCAGCACAAAATGCTGCTTGAAGAAGGCAATATGGGCTTCGCTTTCCTGAAAATGATGCGGCGTCAACACGGTGGAGAGGATCGGCGTGTCGGTATCAAGCTGCACGCGCATCATCGCACCCAGCACGGTGCCGGCAACGAAATCGTGGCGGTAGATGCCGCCGTCGACCACAAAGGCTGAGCCGATGATGGCGCGGTATTGGCCGGTTCTGGCCAAGGTCTGGGCATGCAGCGGAATTTCCAGCGCGCCGGGAACGTCAATGATCTCAACGTCGGAGGCCGAGCCGCCGAGTGCCTGCCATTCATCGACAAAGGCGTTGACGCATTGGTCAACGATGTCTGCATGCCAGCGGGCACGGATGACGGCGATTTTCGTGGCTTCAAGTCGTGGTGCAATTGTCATTTTTCTGCCTTTCAAGGGTTGGGCCACCCAGTGTGTGGCCAAGACTGCCCTTGGGCGAACAGGCAAAATTCACCATTCACCGGGAAATGGTGTCTTTCACTTGCTCTCTTCCATCCGGACTATACCGTCGGCTCCGGCATCGCACCGGATCTGCTGACCTTTTCGGATGTGACCGAAAAGCGCTCGCGGGCTCCGGGCTTGCGCCCGATACCGCCGGTGGGGAATTGCACCCCGCCCTGAGAACACCTCAACACTAAAGCCCCAAAACAAATGAAGCAAGGCCATGATTTTCTATTTTCATGGCCTTGCTGATACGATTTTTCTACTGAAATTGTAGATTACAATTGAGCGAGCTGCTTGGCACGGATCAGGCAGGCGGGTTGCTCGGCGGCGTAGCGCTGGTTGATTTCCATCATCAGCACGGTACCGGGCAGGAATTCCAGCTCGGCAAAAATGGCTTCCCAGGCAATGTCGCCCCAGCCGAGTGGCATGTGCAGGTCGCCCAGACCAAGGGCCGTGGCTTCCTGCGGGAAGAAAGCTTTGTAATCGCCAATCGGGCGACCAAAGGAATCATGCACATGCAAATGGCCAGCCACCGGAGCCATGGCACGCAATTGCTCCATGAAATCAAGCCCGCGATAGGTGCATTCAATATAGGCGTGGCTGAAGTCAATCAGGGCCACCAGATTGGGGTGGTTTACGGCCTTCACCGTGGCGGCAATCTCGGCGGGTGTCTGGCGATATTGGCCGGGAGCGGTGGTAAAAATGTTTTCCAGCGCAATGCGCACATCATGGGGTGCGGCAAATTCGGCCAGTTCTGCCAAGGCATCCTGCTGGCGGGCATCGGCCCCTGCACGATCCTGAATCTGGTTGGCGGCCAATTCGCCACCATGCTGCACCAGAATTTTTGCGCCAATGCGGGCGTTGATTTCCACCAGCGATTTTGCGGCGGCCAATTGATAGGGAAGGGTGATCGGGTCCATGAAATTGGAGGATACCAGACCATGCACCGTGTAGCGGAACGGATAGCGGCTGGTCATCTCCACCAGACGGGCGGCGCGTTCTTCGATGATGCGACCACCGGCCAGAAGATCGAGGCTGGTCAGCGCCAGCTCGACCGTATCGACGCCAATGCTGGCGAGACGCTCAAGGTCTGCATCCAGACTGGCAAATTCGCCATCATGAGAGGCGGCATTAAACCCCACTGCAATGATATTGCTCATCAAACTGTCTCCGGTATTTTCGTGGATTCAAAGGTTGGCTCTAACCTGCGACCGCTCTCGGCGGCAAAGCAGTGGATGGCGCTGGCATCAAAGGTGAGATGCAGACGGCTGCCGGGGGTAATGTCACGGTCGCTGCTTTCCACCACGGCAACAATGCGGTTGCCGCCCACCGATGTGTGGATCAGGCGCGAGGGACCAAGCTCCTCGATGTAATTGACCACGGCTTCGACGCTGCCGGGCTCGTCGGGGCTGGCAATCCGCACCGATTCCGGGCGCACACCCAGCAGCACCCGGCCGCTGGTCGGCTTGAGGCCGC
This sequence comes from Rhizobiaceae bacterium, assembly GCA_913776675.1. Lineage (GTDB taxonomy): Bacteria > Pseudomonadota > Alphaproteobacteria > Rhizobiales > Rhizobiaceae > Allorhizobium. The sequence goes on along the minus strand of CAJYRE010000304.1, from coordinate 4,661 downwards.
TTAAGGCATCGCGCTTCAGGCGCTCACCCTGACCATGCAGAAAATGGCCATCGGCATCAAATTCACCCTCAATCAGGTTCATGGCAGGCGAGCCGATAAACTCAGCCACAAACCGGCTGGCGGGGCGCTGATAGACCTCTGTAGGCCGACCAATCTGCTCGACATTGCCGCCGTTCATGATCACCAGCTTGTCGGCCAGCGTCATGGCTTCGATCTGGTCGTGGGTGACGAAAATCGAGGTTACGCCCAGCGCCCGGTGCAGATTGCGCACCTCTTCGCGCATGGCCACGCGCAATTTGGCGTCGAGATTGGAAAAGGGCTCGTCAAACAGAAACACCTTTGGTTCGCGCACCATGGCGCGGCCCATGGCCACGCGCTGGCGCTGACCACCGGAAAGCTGCGCGGGCTTGCGATCCAGAAGCGCTTCAAGGCCAACGCTGGCGGCCACTTTGCGCACCCGCTCCAGCCGCTCAGCCTTGGGAACGCCCGCCACTTTCAAGGCATAGCCGATGTTTCCGGCCACGGTCATATGCGGATAGAGCGCATAATTCTGAAACACCATGGCGCAGCCGCGCTCGCGTGGCTCCAGCTTGTTGACCACCTTGCCGCCAATGGCAATCTCGCCAGAGGTGATCTCTTCAAGTCCGGCGATCATGCGCAGCAGGGTGGACTTGCCACAGCCGGAAGGCCCGAGAATCACCACGAACTCGCCGGTTTTGATCGCAAGGTCAACGCCATGCAGCGTCTCGACCTTGCCGTAAGTTTTGCGCACAGCGCGAATATCAATATCAGTCATAGGCTTTAAACCCTTGAAGTTTTTGTTTTACGCATTTCGGAACGCAAAACCGCAATGCACTTTTGCTCGAAATGCTTGTGCGCAAATTCACTTGTCAGAGGCCACAAGGCCACGCACGAACCAGCGTTGCAGGATGGCGACGACGAGAAGCGGCGGAGCCATGATGATCAGAGACCCCGCCAGCGTCACATTCCAGTCCGGCGTGCCGTTGTCGGAGGGCACGAGACCACGAAGCGCCATCAGCACGGTGGTGTATGATGGGTCTGTGACCATCAGCAGCGGCCAGAGATATTGGTTCCAGCCGTAGACAAACATGATGGTGGTCAACGCCAGCATATTGGTGCGCGACAGTGGAATCAGCATATCAAAGAAAAACCGGATCGGCCCCGATCCGTCCATGCGGGCAGCTTCGGCCAGTTCATCCGGCAGGGTCAGGAAGAACTGCCGATAGAGAAAAGTCCCGGTGGCTGTGGCGATCAGCGGCAGAGTGAGGCCCGAATAGGAATTCAACAGGTTCCACTCGACCGACACCTGAAGGCCGGTCACGGCTTCAATCAGCATTTTAAACGGCTGAAGCAGATCGGCTGCGACGCTGTAGGTGGGCACCACACGCACTTCCAAAGGCAGCATCAACGTGATGAACACCACCCAGAAGAAGACATGCTTCAGCGGCGTGCGGAAAAACACGATGGCATAGGCGGTAAATGCAGAAAGCGCGACTTTTCCAAAGGTGATCAAAAGCGCCATGATCAGGGTGTTCAGCATGGCATTGCCCAGATTGGCGCGCTCCCATGCCGTGTGCAGATTTTGGAAAAATTGATCTTGCGGCATGAAATTGAAGGGCACAGCGTTGATCTGCACCATCGTCTGGCTTGCGCCAGAAAGGACGACAATGAACGGGCCGATTAGAATCAGAAAACCAAAGATCATCAGAGTATAGGTCAGAGCATCTGACCAGGGAGTCCGCTGGATCATCGCCGCCTCACTTGTAATGCACACGCTTCTCAATGAAGCGGAACTGGATGAAGGTGAAAATCATGATCAGGCCGATCAGAATGATGCTTTGCGCTGACGCGCCGGAGTAATTCAGCCCCTGGAAGGCCTCATTGACAATGCGGAACACCAGCACCTCCGTGGCATGATTGGGGCCGCCATAGGTGGTGCGCTCGACAATGCCGAAGGTGTCGGAACCCACGAAACCTTCGGTCATCATTGTCACCAGCAGGAAAAACAGCGTGGGGGCCAAAAGCGGCACCTGAATATCAATGGCGCGGCGAACGGGGCCGGAGCCATCCAGCGCAGCTGCCTCAATCAACGGACGCGGCACCGATTGCAGGCCTGCCAGCAGGAAGATGAAGGTATAGCCCGCCCATTTCCAGATGAAGATGATGATGACCAGAATGAGCGCATGGGCGCTGTATTTGGCGGGATTCCAGAAATCGGGATAGATCGCATTCAGAGGAGCCAACAGGCCGCGTTCCGGCGAGAGAATGAAGCGAAACGCCATACCTGCGGCAGGTCCGGCAATGGCATAGGGCAGGATATAGACAAAGCGAAACAGGCCGGAACCGGGCAATTCACGATCCACCGCAAGCGCGAGAACAAGGCCGATCAAAATGGCGAAAAGCGCGCCGCAAAAGGCAAAGATCAGGCTGACGATGACCGAATTCCAATAGAGTGGATCGGCAAACACCTCCTGAAAATTGGCCCAGCCAACAAACTCCGCAGCCCCGCCAAAGGGTGGCTCCAGCGTGAAAGCCCATTTTACCACCGATACGGCGGGCCAATAAAAGAACAGAAAGATCAGCAGCAATTGCGGAGCGGCAAAAGCAATCGGTAGCCACCAGCTTTTGAAAACGGAGCGCTTTTCCATGAAAAACCAATCGATGCAAACAGAAGAGCAGAATGGAAAAGAGCCTGCCGGGGTGGCAGGCTCTCAATGTTCTGCGGATTAATCGAGCTTCTGACCAGCGTAGGTCTTTTCAAACCGGCGCAGGATGTCGTTGCCACGCTCAGCCGCAATATCGATCTGCTTTTGCACATCGGCGTTCTGCATGAAGATGGCTTCAAGCGCGTTCATCACTTCGGTGCGGATCTGGGTGAAGCTGCCCAGACGAATACCACGGGTGTTTTCGGACGTGGGCGTATAGGTCAGGCTGGCAATGGCCAGTTCACGGCCCTTATACGGGGCCTTGTCATAGAAGCCATTGGCTTTCATGGCGTCAAAGCCGGTCTTGGTCACAGGAATATAACCGGTGACGGTAGACCACCACTGACCCATTTCCGGTGTGCCGAGGAAGTTGAGGAAGGCAGCCGCGCCCTTGTATTCTTCCTTTGGACGACCAGCGAGAACCCAAAGCGAAGCGCCACCCACCAGCGAGTTTCTGCGCTCCGTGCCCTTGTCGATTGGCAGCATGGCCACATCCCACTTGACGCCAGCAGGCAGGGTTTTGCCCACGGTGCCATGGTCTGCAATGGAAGACTGCATCATCTGGCAGGTCTGCGAGGTAAAGGCGGGTACAACATCCATGCCGAGCTGCTTGGTCTTGACCACAAACAGCTTCTCATCCTGCATTTTCTTGAAGAATTTGACGTGATCAACAAACTTGGTCTTGTTGAATACCAGTTGTGCATTCAGACCCTTATAGCCATTGGCTTCCGTGGCAATCGGCTGGTTGTGAATCGCAGAATATTGCTCCAGCATCGACCATGGATCGAAATTGAAGGCCAGCGGGCAATCATATCCAGCAGCTTTCAGCTTGCGGGCGGCTTCTTCCACATGTTCCCAGGTGTCGGGCTTGAAGTCGATGCCAGCCTTTTCAAACGCTGAAACGTTGTAATAGAACATCGCTGTTGAAGAGTTAAACGGGAAGGATTCCAGCTCACCCTTTTCCGTGGCGTAATAATTGGCAATACCGCTGAAATAATTGTTCCAGTCGATCTTGTAGCCATTGTCGGCCATCAGCTTCTTGGCAGGTACAAACGCCTTGGAGAGCATCATGTCCAGCGTGCCGGCGTCATAAATTTGGGCAATGGCAGGCTGTTTCTTGGCGCGGTAGGCGGCAATGGTGTTTTGCAGGGTCGCGTCATAGGTGTTTTGCGAAATGCACTGGACTTCATAGTCCTTCTGGCTGTCGTTGAATTTCTTGCAGGCTTCCTGCACACGGTCGCTGAGGTCGCCGGACAGGCCGTACCAGAACTCAAACTTGACAGGAGCGGCGGATGCCATGGAGGCGGTCATAAAAAGAGTGCCCGCAGCAAGAGCCGCGGCGAAAAGCCGGGAATGGGTCATTGTTGATCTCTCCGAGGAATGGGTCATGCGACGCGCGTTGGCGCTTCTTTACGGGAGAGACTTGACGGTTTGATTTCAGCTCTGTGAACTTATGAAGACAGGGTTGCGCTATTAAAATACCCTAAATACTTATGGGTTTAAATCCGCATTTCGTTGATCTGCGGTTTCAAGCAAAAGCCATTCCCGAAATGCTTGCAGGGGCGGATGGGCGGCGCGCTCATGCGGCCAGACCAGAAAATAGGACTCGGTGCTTTTCATCGGCAGATCAAGGGCTTTCACCAGTTTGCCATTTTCCAACTCTTCTTCGATCAGAAACTCTGGTAGCAGGGCGACCCCCAGCCCGGCCATGGCGGCCTGCGATGCCGTGGCGAATTGATCAAACAACATGCCCCGCAAATGATCGGCCTCCACGCCATTTTGGCTGAGCCAACGCTCCCAGGCATCGGGTCGCGTTGTCAGATGCAGCAAGGGGGCCTGGCGCAAATCTTCGGCGGATTGAAAATCATAGTGCTGGCGCAGGTCCGGGCTGCATGCTGGCACAACGGTTTCAGACCGCAGCAGCGCCATTTCTGC
>CAJYRE010000303.1 GCA_913776675.1 Rhizobiaceae bacterium | reverse complement strand
CGAAACGGTGAGCTTCCAGCGCAGCAATCCGGCAATTGATCAACTGGCGACATTGCTTGGCATTCCCCCGGAGCAATTGGACAGCCTTTGGACTTGGGCCGCCCAGTTTTAGCCGGGTGGTCAGGGTGCCTCAACACCCTAACGACGGGCCAGATTTGCGGTCCAAACCCGTCCGACAGCGACACACGATAACCGTCACACCCGTACCCTGCAGGGCGGGGTCTTAGTGACTGAGTCGTGAGAATTTGGAAATGGAAAATATCCACTGCGGTTCGTGCCGCGCTCTTTTGTTCAAAGCCGAGCGCGGTGCTATCGCAAAAACCATCGAGATCAAATGCCGCCGTTGCGGCTCCTTCAACCACCTGAGGCCAGCCGAGCCCGCACCCGATCGCCCACCACAACAACAAGAGCGACAAAGCGAAACGGCATAATATGCAAAACGAAACTGACCTCCCGCCATTGCCACCAAATGCCCAGAAGGCTCCAGCGCCCAACCGTTATCGGGAGCAATATGGTGTCATTCTTGTCTGTGAAGACGAAGCCGCGCAGGTGCGGCTCTATGATGCTCTTTCCGACATTCGCAAATCCAGAATCAAGGTGGTGGTGACATGAGGATCAATGTGGAACACGCCTGCTCTGATTTCGAGAGCTACCGCGCTGCCAGAACAAAAAGCCTCTTCAATGTTGACGACGCAAACCGCTTCTCGTTGGAGGCGATTTTACCCATTGAAGAGCTTGATTGGTCTCTTGGTTTGATTGTCGGGCCGTCTGGCTCCGGCAAAACCTCGTTAGGCCAAGCTATCTTCTCGCAAGATCGGTTCCTGCAATTTGAATGGCCAGATCACAAACCCATCATTGACGCGATAGCGCCGGACGCCAGCTTTGACGATGTGGTCGGGGCACTATCGGCAGTTGGGCTTGGTTCTGTGCCAAGCTGGCTTCGGCCCTATACCGTCTTGTCTAACGGCGAGAAGTTTCGGGCTGATCTTGCCCGTGTGATTTGTGAACGGCCAACGGAGGTGGTGATTGATGAGTTTACCAGTGTGGTGGATCGGCAAATCGCCAAAGTCGGCGCACTCGCCTTCAGCAAAGCATGGCGCAAGACGCAGGGTAAGGCGGTTCTTCTGTCTTGCCATTATGATATTGTGGAGTGGTTGCAGCCAGACTGGATTTTTGACACGGCGACGGGTGAGTTCACCGGGAGGTGTCATCGGCAACGACCACCCATCACCTTGGAAATCCGCCAGACCGGATGGGAGTGGTGGCCCTATTTTGAGCCGCATCACTATTTGAAGGTTCCCAACGCTATCGCAGCCCGGTGTTACGTCGGCTTTATCGACGGTGCGCCCGTTGCGCATCTTGCCATGTCCACTCGCCCTGGCTTGACGGAAGGCAGAGCCTGCCGTCTGGTCGTCATGCCAGAATGGCAAGGCGCGGGTATTGGCCTAAGGTTTTTGAACGCCGTTTGTGCCGCGTGGCGACGAGGACAAAACCCCTATGCAATGCCATTGCCGACCCTGATCAATACGTCTCACCCCGGCCTGATCAGGGCGTTACGTCGCCACCCTTTATGGGCGCAGGTCTCGGCGTCGCTTTATGGTAGTGCCAAAGCGAGAAGCGCAGATGCAATCTCAAGATCAGCAGGCCGCATCAAAGCAGGTTACGGTGGTCACTTTCGAGCGGCGCAAGGGTTCCGATATGTAGAGGGGATAGACTTGCGTTAGGCACTTTGTTTTCGTGTCCGAAAGCTAACGCCATTTTGTCCAGAAGGTCGCGCCGCGCCACAGCCACATGAGTGCGTTCAACGCAGTGTGTAAGAATATTTTGAAAGGAAATCATGAGTGTTGGTAGCGGGGGGCGGACTTGAACCGCCGACCTTGGGGTTATGAATCCCACGCTCTAACCACCTGAGCTACCCCGCCACACATCACTGGAAGGCTTTATAAAACAAAGCCGTTCGATGCGATGGGCGGCTTATAAGGCGTGCGTTACAGCAAAGTCAAGCGCCCAAAGATGAAAAAACAAAAAAATCCAACAGTTCTTTCAAAAACAAGGATTTAAGCTTTTTTTGGAAAAGCTGTGGTGGTCCGCCTCAGGCCGCCACCTCGCTTTGCAAAAGGGCGCTTAAAGCTTCTTGCGCATCGGCACTGCGTTCTGATCTTTCAATAAAGCCGCCGCCATAGACGCGGGCGTCAGCACCGGGGGCGGAGTAGAGCACGCAGGCCTGGCCGGGGGCCACGCCCGCTTCGCCCATTTCCAGATCCACATAGACCCCATGTTCATCGGCATAGAGTGTGGCAGCCGTGGGCGGGCGGGTGGAGCGCACCTTGGCATAGCAGGCAAGGCCGCCTGCGGCTTCTTCGCTGATCGAAGCATCGCCCAGCCAGTTGATGTCACGCAAATAGACGCGGCGGGTTTCCAGCGCCTCCTTGGGGCCAACAATCACCCGGCGGGAGCGGGCATCAAGATAGACCACGTAAAGCGGCTCGCCGGTGGCAACGCCCAGACCTTTGCGCTGGCCGATGGTATAGTGCAAAATGCCGTCATGCTGGCCCAGAACGCGGCCATCCAGATGGACAATATCACCCGCCAAGGCCGAATTTGGCTTCAGCTTGGTGATTATGTCGGCATATTTGCCCTGCGGCACAAAACAGATGTCCTGACTATCGGCCTTTTGCGCCACCACGAGGCCCATCTCTTCGGCAAGCTGACGGGTTTCGGCCTTGGAGAGTCCGCCCAGCGGAAAGCGCAGATAATCAATCTGTTCCTGCGTGGTGGCAAACAGAAAATAACTCTGGTCTCGCTCGCTATCAATCGGGCGAAACAGGGCGCGGTGGCCGGGATCATTCGGCAAGGGCATGGCGCGGGAGCGGATGTAATGGCCGGTGGCCAGCGCGTCGGCACCCAGCTCCTTGGCGGTGGCCAGAAGATCGGCAAATTTTACGGTTTGGTTGCAGGCCACACAGGGAATGGGTGTTTCGCCCGCGATATAGCTGTCCATGAACGGATTGATCACGGTGTCGCGGAAGCGCTGCTCGTAATCCAGCACATAATGGGGAATGCCCAATGTTTCGCACACGCGCCTTGCATCATCAATGTCTTGGCCCGCACAGCAGGAACCCGCCCGATGTACGGCGGCCCCGTGATCGTATAGCTGCAGCGTAATGCCCAGCACGTCATAGCCTTCGCGTTTCAAAATTCCGGCCACGACAGAACTGTCAACGCCGCCTGACATGGCAACGACAACGCGCGTATCTTCCGGTCTCTTGTCAAAATCCAGCGTATTCACGGGGCGATATCTCTCAAAGCTTCGAGAAGACCGTCAATCTCGATGATAAAATACCAGATCGCGCCGGGCGCGTCATGGCTGATTGTGCATTTCGGTCTATTCTTGAGCGATATAGAAAGGAATGGCGGTCTATGCAAGGCCGCTGCGGTTGACGGTGCTAAATTGCGTT
>CAJYRE010000302.1 GCA_913776675.1 Rhizobiaceae bacterium | reverse complement strand
TCCTGTGATTGCAGTAATGCTTGACCATTCCCAAAAAATCGACAGACCAATCACTGCGGCCAAGACAGCAAAAAAAGACCCGCCAAGCCATGTTGCCGCCAGAACAACAGCGAGCATAACAAGCGCGGATAGCGTACGAAGCCTCAGTTCACGCGTCATGGAAACTCACGAGCCTGCGACGGAAGCGGCGGGCTTGAGCCCACCGAACCGCCTGTTGCGGGATGAATATTGCGAAAGCGCCGCCAGGAAATTCTCCTTGCCGAAGTCCGGCCAGTATTCGGGTACGAAAATCAACTCGGAATAGGCGGCCTGCCAAAGCAGAAAATTCGACAAGCGCTCTTCGCCGCTGGTGCGAATGATCACATCAGGGTCCGGAATACCGGCCGTATCCAACCGTGCCGAAATGGCGTCATCGGTGATAGCCGACGCTGGAAGCAGACCAGCCTGTACATCGCGCACCAAAGAGGCCACAGCTCTGGTAATCTCATCGCGTGCGCCATAGTTGAAAGCAATCACCAGCGTCATACCGCTGTTGTTTTTGGTTTTCTCTTCAGCCTCGATCAACAGGCCAAGAATATCACTTTTGAGATTGCTTCGCTCACCAATCACCCGCACCCGCACATTGCGGGCGTGCAAATCGGCCAGATCGCGCCGAACAAAGGTTTTCAAAAGCCCAAAGAGATCGATGATCTCCGTCTCAGGCCGGCGCCAGTTTTCCGAGGAAAACGCAAACAGGGTCAGATATTTTATGCCAATGTCCCCTGCTGTGCGCACGACAGAATGAAGCGACTCCATTCCCTGTTTATGGCCAAAGGTTCTGGGCATACCGCGTTCATTGGCCCAGCGACCGTTGCCATCCATGATGATGGCAACGTGCTCAGGGGCAGCGGGACTTACAAAAGTTGTCATATCAAGTCCTGCATTGACGCCGCAGTCCGGGCAAAAGCCACAGACTTAAACGTGCATGATTTCCTTTTCCTTTTCGCCAAGCAAGCGGTCGACATCAGAAATCGTGTCGTCTGTCATCTTTTGCACTTTTTCAGACAGCGAACGGGCATCATCCTTGCCGATGTCGCCGTCTTTTTCGGCCTTCTTCAAGCTGTCCATCGCATCTCGCCGAACGTGACGCACGGCCACCTTGGCATTTTCAGCATAGCCATGGGCAACCTTGACCAGAGACTTGCGGCGCTCTTCGTTCAGTTCTGGCAGAGGAATGCGAAGGTTCTGGCCATCCACAATCGGATTCAAGCCGAGATTTGATTCCCGAATAGCGCGATCCACGGCACCAACCATGCTCTTGTCCCAGATGGAAACACCCAGCATGCGTGGTTCCGGCACGGTAATATTGGCAACCGTGTTGAGAGCAACACGCGAGCCGTAAGCCTCAACCATAACCGGGTCAAGAATATTGGGCGAAGCGCGACCTGTGCGCAGCGAAGCCAGGTCGTTCTTGAAGGCGTTGATTGCGCCGTCCATACGACGCTTCACATCACTAAGGTCAATACCGTCTGTCATATTCAAGTCTCCGTAAACTCTGTAGAGGCTTTCATTTACCGAGAAAAACAGCAGGTGCTTTTCTCGTAAAATACTCGTCGCGCCTTGAAAACCTTTAATGGGGCCGTGTCAATCGTCACTGACCACCGTCTTCAGCCCGCCACCAGACAAAATTTGGCCGAACCCGCCTTTTTCGTGAATGGAGAAGACAATAATCGGAATATTGTTCTCACGTGCAAGCGCAACAGCGGCCACATCCATCACCGCCAGACCCTTTTCCAGCACTTCGCTGTGGGTCAGCTTATCAAAGCGGGTTGCGGTTGGATCCTTCTTGGGATCAGCGGAGTAAATGCCATCCACCTGCGTGCCCTTGAAGATCGCCTGTGCGCCGATTTCCGCACCGCGCAGAGCGGCCGCCGAATCGGTGGTAAAGAAGGGATTGCCGGTGCCGCCTGCAAAAATCACCACGCGACCTTGCGACAGGTGATGAATGGCCGCACGCTGCGAAAAGCTTTCGCAAATCTCCGGCATGGCAATGGCCGAGAGAACCACGGTTTCAATCTCCTGCTTGCGCAGCGAGGTTGCCAAGGCCAGCGCGTTGATCACCGTGCCCAGCATTCCCATATGGTCGCCGGTCACACGGTCGCCGCCCTTGGACGCCACGGCCACACCACGGAAAATATTGCCGCCGCCGACGACAACACCAACTTCAACCCCCATGGCGCGGGCTTCGGCAATATCAGAGGCAATACGATCAGCAACGTTGACGTCGATTCCGAATCCTTGGGAACCCATCAGGGCTTCACCTGAGGCTTTCAGAAGCACGCGTTTGTAGAGCGGTTTGGAGGTCATGGTCTCTCCTCATATGAAACTAAAAGCCGGATACACGAAGGGCACCGCGTTGTCACGCGATGCCCTGAGTTTTCCCAAATTAGGAATGTTTTAAGGTAAAGAGCAATCAGCCCTTGGCAACAGCAGCGACTTCGGCTGCGAAATCGCTTTCTTCCTTCTCAACGCCTTCGCCGAGCAGAAGACGGGCCATGCCGACAACTTCAATCTCTGCACCGGCTTCCTTGGCAGCTTCTGCAATCGCAGCGCCAACGGTGATGTCAGGGTTCACAACGAAAGCCTGCGACAGCAGCGCAACTTCTTCGAAGAACTTGCGCATACGGCCATCAACCATCTTTTCGATGATGGCGTCTGGCTTGCCGGATTCACGGGCCTGTTCAATGAAGATAGCGCGTTCACGCTCAGCAACAGCCGCATCAACTTCTTCAGCGCGAATCGCCAGCGGGTTGGTGGCAGCAATGTGCATGGCAACCTGACGACCGATCGAGGTCAGAACAGCCTTGTCGCCGAGCGACTTCAGAGCCACCAGAACGCCAAGCTTGCCGATGCCGTCGCCAGCAGCGTTGTGGATGTAGGTTGCAACAACGCCGTGCTCAACTTCGAGCAGGGCTGCACGACGCAGGGTCATGTTTTCGCCGATGGTTGCAATGGCATCCTTGATGCTGTCGCTGACAGACTTGCCAGTTGCCGGATAGGTGGCAGCAGAAATGGCGTCAACAGTGCCGTCGGTGGTCAGAGCAACGTTGGCAACGCCACGAACCAGATCCTGGAAGGAGTCGTTCCGTGCAACGAAGTCGGTTTCGGAATTCACTTCAACCACGACAGCCTTGTGACCTGCGCCCGCAATGCCAACCAAGCCTTCGGCTGCGGTACGGCCAGACTTCTTGTCGGCCTTGGAAATGCCCTTGGCGCGGAGCCAGTCAATGGAGGCTTCCATTTCGCCGTTGTTTTCAGCCAAAGCCTTTTTGCAATCCATCATGCCTGCGCCGGTCAGTTCGCGCAGTTGCTTTACCATTGCAGCAGTGATCTCGGTCATTGTTTGCCTCTTGTGTGTGTTCATGTGGCGGGCCAACCTACAGAATCTGTAGTCGGCACCCGGGCTGGGCACGACTTGTACCCGGAAATGTTACAGCGTGATGAAATCAGATCATCACAGCGATTGCAGAGAAAAACTCCCGCAATCCGGTCTATGAAATAAAGGAGCGGGCCGCCACACAGAACCAAGCTGAAGTGACGGCCCATCAATCCCTAGAACATA
>CAJYRE010000301.1 GCA_913776675.1 Rhizobiaceae bacterium | reverse complement strand
GAGCTTGCTGATTGGGGCTGGAGGCCACCGTGATCACCACCTTGCGCTCCGTGCGCCCGGTACGGGCACCCGATACGCCCGCAGAGCAGGCCGCAGAGCCACAGGCCAGCGTCAGCCCTGCCCCGCGCTCCCAGGTGCGGGTGGTCATGGTGGATTTCGATGTCACCTGCGCCAGCGTGATATTGGCCTTTTCCGGAAACATTGGATGATTTTCAAGCAAAGGCCCAAACCGCGCCAGATCATAGCTCATCGGATCATGATCCACCCAGAAGATCGCATGGGGATTGCCCATGGACATAACCGATGGCGAATGCAAAATCGGAGCATCAATCGGCCCGATCTGCAATTCAATCCGGCTGGTGTCGTGAAATTCTTCCGAGAGCGGAATTTTGTTCCATTCAAACACGGGTAAGCCCATATCCACCGAGATCGACCCATCCTCATGCTCAACGGCATTGAGAATGCCCGCCAGCGTCTGGAAGGTAAAAGCCTTTTGGCCCGTCTCGGCTGATAAGGCCTGCACCACGCAGCGGGTGCCATTGCCGCAGGCCTGCGCCCGCGTGCCATCGCAATTGATAATGTCGATATAGGCAAAGGTGCCACCCAGCTTCGGATCATGGATCGCCATGATCTGATCGAAATTGGTGGCCAGGTCTTGCGCCAGCGCAATGGCGGCTTGCTGCGTCACGGGTTTGGTTTGGCCGCGCATGTCAACAACCAGAATCTTGTTTCCAAGTCCGTTCATCTTTGCAAATTCGACCAAATTGCCCATGGGCGCACCTTCTTCAACGCATTTCAGCGCTATATGGCGGAATTCAACCGCAATTACCAGCCATCAGAGCATATCACGCAACAGGCACGTCGAAAACCTCACCCGCCCGCAATGGCTTGAAACGTTCCTGGGCAATGCCCGCTTTAGATAAAGCATCCGTCAGATGCTCCACCGGCTGCATCATCGGCTCGTCAGTGAGCTGAAAGGTTGCAAAGTGATGGCCCACGGCAAAGGCCGCCTTGCATAATTGAAAACCCTCAACGGCTTCTTCCGGGTTCTGATGCTGACCGCGCATAAACCAGCGCGGCTCATAGGCTCCAATCGGCAAAATAGCGAGGCGAAAATCACCGTATTTTTCGGCAGCAGCGCGGTAATTGATGCCATCATGAAAGCCGGTATCACCGATATGATAAATCCGGCCCACCGGTGTTTCGATCACAAACGCCGCCCACAGCGCCATGCAGCGATCATTCATACCGCGTGCCGACCAGTGATGGCTCGGCTCTGCGGTCACACGCACCCCATCGGCAACGTCTACGTGATCACCCAATCCACCACCTTGATATTCGCCAGCGGCACCGATTTATGAATGATCCGGTCATTGCCCAAGGGCGAGATAAACAGCGGATGAAAGGCATGATGCAGCCGATCCAGCGTTTTGATGTCGAGATGGTCATAATGATTGTGCGTCACCAGCACGAGATCAATTGGCGGCAAATCCTCAAACCGTATCCCCGGCTCCACCACCCGCTTTGGGCCAGCAAAGGAGACGGGGCTGACGCGCTCTTGCCAGACCGGATCAACCAGAATGTTCAGCCCACAGACCTGAAGCAGCATGGAGGCGTGACCAATCATTGTCACCCGCAAACCATCGCCATCAACACGCTGAGAAGGCTTTGCCGTGCCCACAGGCAAATCAACCCGTTTGGGCCAGCGGGATTTTTGCCCATTCAATTTCCAGCGCAGCACATCTGGAAATCCAAGCGGCAACACCCCGCCGGGATTGAAAAAACGCGTTCCGTCAAAATGGTCTGAAACTGGCCCAGAATAATACGGATTTTTTGCCATGAAATTCGATTGCTCTTCAAAAGAGGTGTCTGCGCAGACTTTACGTGTTTGCCATCAGATAAGATCAATCCCGCTCAATAAAAGCTTTACAGCGATAAAACGGCATTTTCCTTGACTCTGCGGCCAAAATCCTGTTTACCCCTGCCAAATCTGCGAAGAGATAAGACTCCGAGCCGCCGACCGGGACCCGAAAAGGTATAAAGAGTTCCCGGAGGTCAACATCCGACAGCGCGATGCGCCCTCGGGTGTCGTTTGGCTTTGCGTCTTGTTTTTTTCAACGAAAAACACAAGGTATCAGACATGTCACCACAGTTCTGATACCAACAAGGAAGATGCGATGTTTGATAGCTTGCAGGACCGTCTTGGTTCCATTCTGAATGGACTGACCGGCCGTGGTTCGCTCTCCGAGGCTGATGTCTCGGCGGCGCTGCGGGAGGTTCGCCGTGCCCTGCTGGAAGCTGACGTTGCTCTCGAAGTGGTGCGCAGCTTTACCGACAAGGTGCGGGAAAAGGCTGTTGGCGCGGCAGTCCTGAAATCCATCAAGCCCGGTCAGATGGTCGTCAAGATCGTCCATGACGAGTTGGTCGAGATGCTGGGCTCGGAAGGTGTGGGCATTGACCTGCACGCCCCTGCCCCGGTTGTGATCATGATGGTGGGTCTGCAAGGCTCGGGTAAAACCACCACCACCGGCAAGATTGCCAAGCGCCTCACCGATCGCGATCGTAAAAAGGTGCTGATGGCCTCGCTGGACACCCGCCGTCCGGCAGCGCAGGAACAATTGCGCCAATTGGGCGTGCAGACCGGCATTGATACCCTGCCGATTATCGCGGGCCAATCGCCGACCGATATTGCCAGCCGCGCCGTGCAGGCCGCAAAGCTGGGTGGCCATGATGTCGTGATCCTCGACACCGCGGGGCGTACGCATATTGATGAGCCCTTGATGGTCGAAATGGCCGACATCAAGAAAAACGCCAAGCCGCACGAAATTCTGCTGGTCGCCGATGCGCTGACCGGTCAGGACGCCGTCAATCTGGCGCGGAATTTTGATGAGCGTGTTGGCATCACCGGCCTTGTGCTGACCCGTATGGATGGCGATGGCCGTGGCGGTGCAGCGCTTTCCATGCGCGCTGTCACCAGCAAGCCGATCAAGCTGATCGGTATTGGCGAGCGCATGAACGAGCTGGATGAGTTTCATCCACGCCGTATTGCCGACCGTATTCTGGGCATGGGCGACATCGTCTCGCTGGTGGAAAAAGCCGCCGAAACCATTGATGCCGAAAAAGCCAAGGCCATGGCCGAGAAAATGGCCAAGGGCAAGTTTGACCTCAACGACCTTGCCGACCAGCTGCGCCAGATGCAGAAAATGGGCGGCATGGGCGGCATTATGGGTCTGATGCCCGGCATGGCGGGCATGAAGGACAAGGTGGCTGCCGCAGGTCTGGATGACAAGATGTTTGGCCGCCAGATCGCCATCATCTCATCGATGACCAAGGCCGAGCGTGCCAACCCCGATATTCTCAAGCATTCGCGCAAAAAACGTATTGCGGCAGGCTCCGGCACGGATGCCTCCGAGATCAACAAGCTTTTGAAAATGCATCGTCAGATGGCCGACATGATGAAAATGATGGGCGGCAAAAAAGGCGGTGGCATGATGAAACAGCTGATGGGCGGCCTTGCTGGCAAGATGGGGCTTGGTGGCGGCTTGGGCGGCGGAATGGGTGGTATGCCCGATCTGTCCGGCATGGACCCCAAGCAGCTCGAAGCCTTGGCAAAGCAGGCCGAAGCGGCGGGTATCAAGCCGCCTCCGGGTCTTGGTGGAATAGGTGGCGGTCTTCCCGGTCTGGGTGGTGGAAAATTGCCGGGTCTTGGTGGAGGATTTCCGGGCCTTCCCGGCCTCCCAAAGAAAAAGTAAGGACAGACACTGATGATTGATCCCGCCATCAAGCAAGAGCTCGCAGGTTACCGCCAGTCCATCGACAATATCGATGCGGCACTGGTGCATATGCTGGCCGAGCGCTTTCGCTGCACGCAGGCTG
>CAJYRE010000300.1 GCA_913776675.1 Rhizobiaceae bacterium | reverse complement strand
CGTAATCGATGATCTGCGGCGTGTACTTGTAGACTTCCAGAACGGCTTCTCGATGCGACAAACGGGGAAATTCAGTCGAGTTCATAAATTTGCTTCCAGTCTTCAGTTTCAGACCATTCCTTCTGGTCAGACTTACTCAAAAATGCAGAGCCGATCACAAGATGATCCATCTCCGTTCTCATGAAACAGGTGAAGGCGTCTCGGGGAGATTCCACGATAGGCTCCCCTCGCACGTTGAAGGAGGTGTTGATGAGGATCGGGCAGCCTGTTCGCTGGAAAAAATCCTGAAGCAGACTGTGGAATCTTGGGTTGTACACACCATCTACGGTTTGAACGCGCGCAGAGTAATCGATATGAATCACAGCCGGAATATCAGAGCGTACGTCATTGACTCTATCCAAGCCGTGACGCTTTGACGATGACGATAAGCGGTGATGTGGATGCACCGGTGCCACGATCAGCATATACGGGCTGGGGCTGGCAAGTTCAAACCACTCCTGAACCTGATCGGCCAGAATAGCGGGTGCGAACGGCCGAAAGGATTCACGGTTTTTGATCTTAAGGTTCATCGTCCGCTGCATTTCATGCGCCTGCGGGTTGCCGAGTATCGATCGCCCCCCCAGTGCCCGTGGCCCAAACTCCATACGCCCCTGAAACCAGCCGACAACCTTGTCATGGGCAAGTGCCGTGCTGGTGCGTGCAATCAGCTCACTCTCCGGCAATATTTGATAATTCGCGCCCAAGGCATCCAAAGCAGCACAGATTTCACGGTCGCTATAAACATTTCCGAGATAGCTCCCCTGGGTATCGTCCCGCGAAGGTGAGAGCGCTGTATGCGGTCGCTCTGCATCAGGGTGCCGCCGGAAATAGGCGACATAGGCTGCGCCCAGAGAGCAGCCTGCATCCCCGGAAGCGGGCTGGATGAAAATGTCCTTGAAAAGACCTGCCCGTAGAATTTTGCCGTTCGCAACGCAATTGAGAGCAACTCCGCCGGCAAGG
Source organism: Rhizobiaceae bacterium (assembly GCA_913776675.1). GTDB lineage: Bacteria > Pseudomonadota > Alphaproteobacteria > Rhizobiales > Rhizobiaceae > Allorhizobium. The sequence goes on along the minus strand of CAJYRE010000300.1, from coordinate 7,273 downwards.
CACAGTCTTGACTCGCCGGTTTCGGCGCGAATGCGTTCTGCCAGCAGCAGCATTATCTCTTCAGTCACCACCTGAACCGAAGCGGCAAGATCCATTTCACGCTGGGTGATCTGCGATTCCGGCTGTCGCCGTGGTCCACCGAAAAGTTGCGCAAACGCAGACGAGGTCATTTCATTGCCGACTTCATAATTGAAGTAACGGCGATTGAGAGTGAAAGAACCATCTGCCTTAATTGCTATCAGTTCCTTACGGATGAGATCAGCGTAGATAGGCAAACCGTAAGGCGCGAGGCCCATCAGCTTGTATTCACCGGAATCAACCTTGAAACCGCAGAAATAGGTAAACGCAGAGTAGAGAAGCCCGAGCGAATGAGGGAAATCGATCGTCCACAGTTGCGTGAGCCGACTTCCCTTGCCATGCCAGGCGCTGATGGTCGCCCATTCTCCCACCCCATCGACACATAACACGGCCGCACTTTCAAAGGGCGACGGATAGAATGCCGATGCAGCATGAGACAGATGATGTTCAGAAAAAACGATAGGATAATCGCCATGCCCAAAGGTTTCTGAGAGTGCCTGCCGTATCGTCTTCTCAACATTACGATGGGCGCGATAGCGCGGAAATTCCTTTAGGAATTGCCAGGCACCCTTCGGAAAGTTCTGACGATAGGTTTGCAGAATGCGATCATATTTCTTGAACGGATCTTCGTAATAACAAATCTCAGTAATATCGCGGCATGTCAGACCAGAATAGTCAAGGCAGGCCTGAATGGCGCGTGCTGGAAAACTCTTGTCTTGCTTGATCCGTGTAAATCGTTCCTCCTGAAAAGCACAGATAACCTTTCCATCTTTCAGTAAAGTTGCGCTGCTGTCATGGTAAAATGCTGAAATTCCAAGAATGACTGTCATTCAAATCGACCTGCAATGGCGATGACCGCGATAACGAAGAACAGGATTGGAGGGACATAGTCGAACCACTTTGCCTTCTGCAACGCTTCGCTGACGCGGTCGGAAAGAGCAGCAACGGAAAAATTGACAATGATGCCGCCAATGTTGAAAATCATGCCATAGGCAATAAATGTAGAGGTTTGGGCGTCTGCCGGTACAAATTGCGGAATAATACTCAAGAAGAAGAAGACGATTTTTGGATTTGTTATGTTAATGAGCAGTCCTTTGAGAAAGGCACCGCTTTTCGCAGCCGTCGCTTGATGCGCAGACGGCGCATCGCTGGACTTGCGAGGCCACGCCATTATGGCCAGGTAAATGAGGTAGGCAGCACCAGCAAGTTGCAGTCCCCGATACAATGAAGGGTAAAGATGAAAGACAGCACCGATTCCGAGTGCCGTCAGGATAACATAGATGAACACCCCAACCTCAATGCCAAGCGCTGCACTGAAACCAGCACGAAGACCGTAACGCTGTGACTGTTGCAGAACGAACATCATGGCCGGACCCGGCGATGCGTTGATGATGGCCACAGTCAAAAGGAATGAAAGAAACAGACTGGACAAGAAATTCCCCTTTGTAAGATTGTGTTATTATTGAAAGATGCGAGACAGAGCTTCGATAAGAAGTGGTCTGCGTTGCGGAGGCTGGAGCGAGCGGTATCCGATCCAGACCCTGCGCCAATGTCGATCGGCTTCAGAGGCCCCGCCTCTCAGATTCATTTCATCCAAATGAACTTTGATGGCGTCGATTGCCCATGCGGTATGGCCCGTGGCAACATTGTCGATTGAATTATGCAGTTCGGTAAACTGTGCGCTGAAGCCATAATGACGCAGCACATCTCCTGATCGGCGATATTCGCCACCCACGCCAGACAGTTCCATGGCGAGATTTAATCCCAGAATTTCCGGCATAAATTGGCGAGGAAACAGTGAAATACTCAGCCAGAAGACCGGAACTTCAAAAGACTCATCCTCGAAGAGCTTTAATCGAGCAAAGTCCCGACTGGTGAATGGCGGCAGATCGTAGCCCATCGAGGCCACGAGATCCCGATAGATATTGCCGTGATGTGTGGCGGTATCGCCGTTGCCCAGTTCATCTATGTAAATATGGTATAGAAGAGAACCCACGCGCGTGTTGACCAGCTCCGCTGAAACAAAAGCGCGCAACCAGGCACCGTCAATCATCGTCAGTGGGGCCAGTTGGACAGCCGTATGGATAACATCCTCCTTCGCCTCCTCCGGGCAGGATTCGAGCGGGTGATAGCTGTTCACCTGCTCGTCATGCTTCTTATCGAGCCAATGGTCGAGACTTGCGTGGGAATAGTGTTCGAAGGGAACGAGGCTCGGATTTTTCTTCAGGCCACGTTCATGGGAATCCAGCCATTTGCGAGCAAAACGGTAGGCACGCGGCCAGTAATGGCGGTTCTCGTATTCGTTGACCAATCGGAAATACATCTCGCGCAAATCGGCCTGCGGCTCATCGGCAAGATTTGCTTCTATCTCCTGGCTCGATCGTTTCACCATAAGCGCGGGCGTTTTAAGCGGCCCGTCAGCGAGCAATTCCCGCGATGGCGGAAGCTCTCGAATCCACTCGGCGATCACGTCAAGCTCCTGATCGGAAAAAATGCGGTACATCGGCCCGCGCGCCTGTGTCAGCTGAGTCAGCATACGGCTACGTTCTGGTGCGCCTGGCACCACATAAGGCGATTTCGCAAGGGCTCGCAGAACGTCCAGTGGCTCGAAGCGACCTGGCATGAACCAGTCGTCGATTGGTTGTCCTCCCATTTTGCCACGCTTGTGATAGCCGTAAGGCCGTGTGCCTATGCGCTCCAATATGGCCAGAAATTTGCCTTGGCTGTTGAAACGTGTTTTTTCGGTCAATGCTTTGGCAAGATCACTGACAAATTCACGCAACAAGATCGTCAGAGCTGCAAAGCCCAGGTGCACCTGCCGAAAAAAGCCATCGTCGAGCAAACCGTTTTCAGAAAGCTCAAGGATCGTGGCATGAATTGCCAGTTCTGCATCGTCTTCATCCGTATTTTGGACGCTCTCCCGGAGTATACTCCACAGACGCAGTCGATCCCGACATACTACGCTTATCGGGTTTGCAAGACTAAGAGCAAGATTGACACCCAGCGTTTCAGCAAAGAAGCGGTCGGGTGCCTGAGCCAGACCAAGAAGGAAAAGAGGGAGCTTAAAGGCGCTTTCTTCAATACGAAGATCCAGCACGGACTCAGCCGTATAGGCAGCGGGAAGATGTACGCCCACTTGTTGCAATTCGTAATCGAAAGCCGCTGCACGGCTTTTTCCAAGATCGCCCGCGCCAACGGCACGGGAATGTATTCGCAAAAGCGCAGCTCCAGATTCACGACCGGCAAATTTGAGCGCCGAAACGCCTGCCAGGTGCGCTCCGTCAATACGCATCAAGGGCGCGAATTGAAGCAAGGCGTGGCGAAGCTGGTCCTCATCCAGACACGCCGGAACATCGCCGGTCAGATAAATTTCGGCTCTTAATGTTTCCCTGGCGAGAAGCCGCGATTGACCGCCAATGCTTGAAAACAGCTTTGTGGCGTCGGGCTTCACAGACCGCATGGCCCTTTGCGCATAGTCAATCACATGAGATGCGGCAGAGGGATAACTCTCTGCATTCAAGCCACGGAGATAGAGATCCCGCAAATCGTCATGATGTTGGTTTTTGGAAAAGGGACATTCCATCAGAATACTCGAAAATTCATATTTTCGTTCCACTCCTCAAGGCATAACTGCCTTGAAGGAATTATGAAAATCTCAGTTGCATCGCAGGCTTGAGGTCTTCGAACAGGGGATCCAGAGTGCCTTTTTCAAGAGCGCTCCGGATCAACCCTGCGCATTATAGCCCGGCGATTCAGGCTGTGGCCCAAGCGCGTTTCTGTTCACGAATTGGCAGATGAACGAGGATAGACAATGCACTGACAGCAACACCAAACCACCAGGCCGGCAGATAGGTATGGTAGCTGTCCAGGAAGTATCCTCCGACCCAGACCCCGAGTGCGCTGCCAATTTGATGGCCTAGAAAAACAATACCGAACAGAGTGGCCATATGTTGGGTACCGAACAGCTCAGAGACGAGACCCGACGTCAGCGGAACCGTGGATAACCAGATTGCCCCCATGATCAGACTGAACAACACAACCGTCGTAGGTGTTGCGGGAATAAGGACAAAGGCCGTGCAGATGACCGTCCGTCCACTATAGATCATCGCCAGTAGGTACTTCTTGGGATAACGGGCACCGAGATGGCCGGCAACCAATGAGCCGACAATGTTGACGAGCCCGATCAATGCTATTGCCGTGGCCCCAAGCGTGGGCGAGCCGCAGAGGTCTGTCACAAATCCGGGAAAATGTGCTGATATGAACGACAGTTGATACCCGCAGGAGAAAAAGCCAAGCACGATCAGGAAAAAATCCGGATCTCGCAGGGCGTTGAGCAGATGACGATTATTGGAAAGGGCGATGGAACTTCCCGGAGCCGGTTTCATGGCTGGAATGCCCAAGGCAATCAGGGGCACCATGAGCATGGCCGACAAGCCCAGCATGATAACCGCGCCGTTCCAACTGAACCATAACAACACCTGCTGGGTCAGGATCGGGAAGACCACCTGGCCTGCAGAACCGAGAGCGGTGCCCATTCCAAGGACGAAGCTGCGGCGCTCTAATGGCACTGAGCGACCGATAACAGCAAGGATCATCCCGAAGCTTGTGCCACTGATGCCCGCACCGACGAGGACGCCTGTTGTCAGGTTTTGCATTCCAAGCGTCTGCGACCACGCTGACGCCAGCATCCCAACGGCATAAAGAGCGCTTCCGATAAGCAAAGCCTTGCGGTAGCCGATGCGATCAGCAATCAAGCCGAATAATGGCTGGCCAATGCCCCATACAATATTCTGGACAGCCAAAACCATCGACATGTTCTCCTGCGGCCAAGCAAGGCTGCGGGACATTGGTTCCATCAAAACGCCGAAGGTTGAGCGTACGCCGAAGGAAATGAACAGGATAAGGCAACCGACCGCAATGATAACCGCGCTGGCCCGGCCCGCCGAGGGAGTTGATGTTACCGACATACTGTTTTCCTATCTCTGTCGATCGGTAAAACCGATCTCTGTGCGTTCGAGAAGCATTGTGGCGGCGCTTAAACCATTGCCGGCACCAACCAGAAGGATACGGTCACCCGGTTGCAGATGCCCCTTGGTTTCAAGGTCATGGAGACCCATAAACTGGTCACATGTTCCGACATGGCCTATCGATCTGCCGAATTCCCAGTGATCGTCCTGAGCAAGATCAGAAAAGGCAGCGGCATAAAGCGGGGCGCTTATGCCCAAACCAACATTCGGAAAGATGACGTATTTCACAGGCTGGTGAAGGAGTGGATGTGCTTCCAGCAAGCGGGTCCGGAGACGGTTGAGGCAGGCAGAAAACAGGGCGCTGAAACTGTCCTTGCCCGTCCGATCGAGAAAGCGTTTTTTCGATGCACCGACATCGTACTCTTCTTCAGGTTGGGCCGTAAGCTCATTGATGACTTCAGTGTCCCGATACATTTCCTCGAGCTGCGGCTCGCTATCAATGTCGAGATGAAGGATACGGAAGATCCCGGTTTCGCTCGAGAGCAGAATTGCGGCTGCGGCATCGCCATAAATAGCGCCGAGATCCGATCCGAAGCGGTCGAACCTTCCTCCACCAAACATATCCGAACCTGCAACAAGAGCATGATCCCCCATGCCACCTGTCAGCATTGCTTGCGCCAGCAAGCATGCCTGGAAAGCAGAATTACAGCCGCTGGAGAGGGATACCGCAAGGGTCTTCTGTTGAAGACCCAGGCTATTCTGTAATCCGAACGCGGCAGGCCACAGCTTTTTGTGGCCATGCCGATGAATACAGGTGTAGAAGAGCGCCGATATGCGTTCACGGGGAAAGTCGGCGAGCGCCCGCTGTGCTGCCACGACCGCCATCTCCACCGGCGTCGTATTCTCAGCAACAGCGACAGAGGAAAATCCCTCGCGCACCGCCCGCTCAGAATCATAGAGTCCGCTCTGTACGGCAGAGGCAACAACGATACGCTTCTGCGGCAGTTCCACGCCGATATTGCGGATAAACAAAGCCTGAGATTTGCTCATGAGGAAACTCCCGACAATGCGCGGTCGAGATCGGCAATCAAATCATCGACATGTTCCTGACCAATACTGATACGGATAAGATCAGCGGGCACCGTTGCTTTTCTGCGCGCCTCTTCATCAAGTTGCCCGTGGGTTGCGATGGCTGGAATGGTCGCAGTACTCTTCACACGCCCGAGATCATTCGCGCGCCAGAACAGTTTCAGCGCATCGAGCACACGGAATGCCGCATCGGCACCGCCACTGGGCCGAAAAGACATCAGAGAACCAAATCGGTTCAGCGGCGCTCCGAGGTGCTCGCTATCAACAAGGACCAGATCACGGCATGCAAGCGCATGGCATTCATGGTTCGGCAGGCCGGGATAGCGAACCTTCTCCACCGCAGCATGCTCGTTCAGGAAGCGTGCGACCTTCTCGGCGCTGGCGGAAAAATGGTCTACATTACTCCTCAGGCTCCTTAAACTCGCCAATGTCATCAGCGCATTAAAAGGGGAGAGAATGCCGCCGATTTCCCGCAAGACCGTGCCCTTAACATAACGAGCAAAGTTTTCCCTAAGCTTCTCCGGCCCTATGCGGCTGCGCAGATTTTTGCGCGCAATCAAAGCACCAGCGATAGACAGGCCATTGGCCGACATGGTCTTGCTGGCCGAATGCACCACAATATCGGCCCCCTGGGTCAGCGGCCTTTGAAGCGCAGGGGTTGCGACCGTCGAATCAACGATCAAAGGCAGATCGTATTGCCCGGCCAGCCCGGCAAGCATTGGCACATCAATGATCGCCAGACCGGGATTGGACGGCGTTTCAACAAAGATAAACCGCGTTCCCGCATCAATATGGTCTTCCCACACCTCCGCTGGAGCCAGTGGTGGAACCCACCGAACCTCTATCCCACGCTCACGCTGATAGCGCTCTTGAAACAACATAAATGTGCCGCCATAACATCCGGCTGACACCACAATGTTCGGCCTTGCCGAGGATTGAGTGTCTATGGCAAGGAATGGACTGGTGGCGGCAAAGATCGCAAACATGCCAGACCCTGTTGCCGCCGCTTCTGCGTCGATTGAGGTGCAATAGGTTTCCAGTTGCGCCAAGGTATACTCAAGACTGTTGACGGTGGGATTGCCGAGGCGGCCGTAAACCCAGCCTTCGGTTTCACCGGCAAGGCAAGCTCTCATCTCCTC
>CAJYRE010000299.1 GCA_913776675.1 Rhizobiaceae bacterium | reverse complement strand
CAATTGGGACAGGGGCTGACCGCGCTGTTTGGCCCATCCGGTTCCGGCAAGACCACCATCATGAATGCGGTGGCCGGGCTGCTTCGCCCCGACAAGGGCACAATCTCCTTTGATGGAACCCTGTGGAGCGATGCTGCGACCGGTTATTATCTGCCAACCCACAAACGACGGATTGGCTATGTGTTTCAGGAGCCACGGCTGTTTCCGCATTTGAGCGTTCAGGCCAATCTGCTGTATGGCTGGCATTTTGTGCCGAGAGCCCGTCAGGGAAAACCGGAGCCCGGTTTTCCCGAAAAAGACAAACGAAAACAAGAGAAACCAGCGTCTCTCTGGTTTCATTCGAGCCTGACACACTCTGGAGAAGAGCGTCGTGACAAGCTGAGCAGTGTGGTGACCATGCTGGGGCTTGAAGCCTTGCTGGAGCGTTTTCCCAACCGCTTGTCGGGGGGGGAAAAACAGCGGGTGGCCCTTGGCCGTGCGCTGATGGCCAGCCCCCGCCTTTTGTTGATGGATGAGCCGCTCTCGGCGCTGGACAATGCCCTCAAAGCCCAGATTCTACCCTATATCGAGCGTATCCGGGATGAGATGGATGTTCCCATTCTCTACGTCAGCCATGCTGTGGAGGAAGTCACCCGCTTGGCCAATCGCGTGGTGGTGATGAAGGCGGGCAAGGCCGAAATGGTCGAGGAGGGAGCCTATGGCCTGCCTTTTCTGCCCCGTATGGACGAAAGCCGTTCCGGCACGTTTCTGCATGCCGTGATTGTTCGGCACGATCAGGAGGATGGCCTCACGGTTGCCCGTTTCGGGGATGATCTGATCTATCTGAAACAGGCTGATCTGCCGGTGGGCACCCCCATTCGCCTGTTTGTGCCTGCGGCCGATCTGGTGCTGGCCACGGGGCCGCTTGAGGGCATTTCAACACTCAATCAATTGCAAGGCGTGGTGCAATGGATTGGCGGAAGTGGCCAGTCAGTGCTGGTCAAGATCACGTGTGCGGACCAAAGTCTGGAGGCTGAAATCACCCGTCGTTCGTTACAGGCCCTGCAATTGCTGCCGGGGCGCAAAGTGTCGGTTTTGTTCAAGGCGGTCTCTGTGGATGCCGCAGGCGTGTTTCGTGTTCTTCCGTCTAGGTCGAGTTGATGTCTGGAGTGTTGGATGCCATGGCTTCCAGCCAGGCCATATCCTCAGCAATCACCGCCCGCAATTTGGCATCCATCGCTTCGGTGCGTGCCAGAAGGGCCTCGCCAAACGGGGTCAGATAGGCCCCGCCGCCGCTTTTGCCGCCATGGCGCGTGGCAATGGAGGGCTGCTGGAACATGCGGTTGATCTCATCGGCCAATAACCACGCCCGCCGGTAGGACATGCCAATGGCCGCTCCCGCCGAGCGGATCGAGCCGTGCTGGCTGATCAGCCGTAAAAGCTGCACCTTGCCCGGCCCAAGCCGTAACCCATTGGCCAGATCAATCCTATAAATGGCTTTGGGTGGCACCGCGCTCATTCAGAGGCAACCACCTTGCCGGGGTTCATGATGCCTGCGGGGTCGAAGGCCAGCTTGATGCGTCGCATCAGCTCGGTTTCAATGGCGGGACGGGTGTCTGCCAGTTCCTTGACCTTCAATTGCCCCACGCCATGCTCAGCCGAGATCGAGCCGCCATGGGCGCGGACAATATCATGCACCACCTTGTTCATGTCGCGCCAGCGGGCCATAAATTCTGCCTTGTCGGCACCAATCGGCTGGCTGATGTTGTAATGGATATTGCCATCGCCCAGATGACCAAAGGCACAGACGCGCGCGCCCGGCATGGCTTTCAGCACCGCCGCTTCCGCCTCCTGCATGAAGGCGGGAATGCTGGCAATCGGCACGGAGACATCATGTTTGATCGAGCCGCCTTCCGGCTTTTGCGCATCCGACATGCTTTCGCGCATGTGCCAGATGGCTTTTTGCTGGGCAACGGAGCTGGCAACCACGGCATCATCCACCAGGCCGGCTTCATAGCCCTGTTCCAGCACGGCGTTCATCATGGTGCTGGCGGTTTCCGCCGAATCCGAGGTGGAAATGTCAATCAGTGCATACCAATCATGGCGGGTGGACAACGGATCGCGCACATTGTCGATGTGGCGGGTGGTGAAATCCACACCAATGCGGGGCATGAGTTCAAACCCTGTCAGCGAGGTGCCGCACAGGGCACTGGCCTTTTCAAACAACGACAAGGCGTGTTGTGGGGATTTCAGCCCGACAAAGGCCACTTCATGGCCGAGCGGTTTGGGGTAAAGCTTCAGCACGGCACCTGTGATCACTCCAAGCGTACCTTCTGCGCCGATAAACAGATCGCGCAGGTCATAGCCGCTGTTGTCTTTTTTCAGGCGGCGCAGGCCGTTCCAGATTTCGCCAGTGGGCAGAACGACTTCTAGCCCCAAGCAAAGCTGGCGCATGTTGCCATAGACCAACACAGCCGTGCCGCCCGCATTGGTGGACAGATTGCCGCCGATCCGGCACGAGCCTTCCGAGCCGAGCGAGAGCGGGAAAAGCCGGTTTACGCTGTCGGCTGCGGCATGAATATCGGCCAGAATACAGCCTGCATCCACCACCAGCACATT
>CAJYRE010000298.1 GCA_913776675.1 Rhizobiaceae bacterium | reverse complement strand
CCAGCGCCGGAGCCACCAACACGCCCGCCACCGGACGCCCCTTATGAACAATGGCCACCGAGACGCACCATGTTTTTTGCCCGCCCAGAAAGGCACGTGTGCCATCGATGGGATCAATCACAAACACGGTGTCGCAGCGCAGACGGCTGTTATCATCATCGGTTTCTTCCGAAAGCCAGCCATAGTGCGGTCTGGCACTGCGCAGCTTTTCCGTCAAAAGCGTATTGACGGCGTAATCCGCCGCACTGACAGGAGAGCGGCTTTCGTTTTTCCACCAGACTTCGGGATCGGCCCCGAAATAGGTCAGCGCCAGCGCCCCCGCCTGACGCGCCGCATCCGTGATCAGCGCAAGATCATCTTGCCAATCCGGTACCCTGTCGGCCTGCTGCTGATCCCTGTTAACAGTCACAGATTCACATCCTTATTTGCCAGCAATCGTCATGCCTTCGATGGCAATCGTGGGAGCTGCTGTTCCAAATTTGCGGTCAATGTCATTGGCTGGTGTCATGGCCATGAACATCTCCTTGAGATTGGAGGCAATTGTCACTTCCGAGACGGGATAGGCCAATTGCCCATTTTCAATCCAGAAACCGGAGGCTCCCCGGCTGTAATCCCCCGTGACCATATCAACACCATGACCGATCATATCGGTAATGTAAAAGCCGGTGCCGATGCTGGCAATCAGATCCTCGGGCGACACATGGCCCGGCTCCAGCGCCAGATTGGTGGATGAGGGGGAGACTGCCGTGCCGCCGCGCGCACCACGTCCGTTGGTATGCAGACCCAGCTCCCGTGCCGTGGAGGTGGACAGGAACCAATGTTGCAACACGCCATCTTCAATCATGGTCATCGGCTGGCCCGTCACGCCTTCACCATCGAAGGGCCGTGACGACGAGCCGCGCACCCGAAGCGGATCATCCGTGATATTCAGTCCGGCTTTCAGCACTTGCTTGCCCATAGAATCCCGCAGGAACGAGGTTTTACGCGCCACCGAGGCACCATTGATGGCTGCCGCAATATGCCCGACAAAGCCACGCGCCACACGCGGGTCAAACACCACCGTGACGTTTTTGGCTGTCTGCACCTTGCGCGGATTGATTTTGCGCACAGTGCGCTCACCAGCGCGGCGGCCAATCACCGCCGGACTGTCCAGATCAGCATAGTAAAGGCGGCTGTCAAAATCATGATCCCGCTCCATGCCCGTGCCTTCTCCGGCAATCACCCCCACCGAGCGCGAGAAACGCGACGCCTGATAGGCCCCGGCAAAGCCATGGGATGTCACCAGCACCAACCCGCCCATGCCCGCAGAGGCTCCAGCCCCCAGAGAATTGCTCACCCCCGGCACGGCCCGCGCCGCATCTTCCGTGGCAAGCGCCGCCTCACGCAAGGCATCACCGGACACATCGGTTGGATCATACAGGTCCAGATCGGGAAAACTGCGGGCCAGATCGGCCTCATCGGCCAATCCGGTAAAAGGATCTTCCGGCGAGACCTTTGCCATGGCCACGGCCCGCTCGGCCAGCGCCTTCAGGTCAAAGCCGGGATTGGCCGAGACCGAGGCCACCTGATTGCCAACAAAGACACGCAGCGAAAAATCATCGCTTTCCGACGCTTCGGTGGATTCAACTTTGCCCAGGCGCACACTGACACTTTTGGCCCGTGAGCGCACCACAACGGCATCGGCCTGATCGGCTCCGGCCTTGCGGGCCAGTTCCACGAGTTGATGGGCGCGAGACAGCAGATGGTCGGCTTGATTTTCAGATGACATGGCTTGGCCTTTCGTTCTCCATCCATTTATTGTGCATTGCTGATTGCATCAAGGGCATGTCTCTGATTCTCCCTGTCGGCGACCATGCAACACGGAAAGGCCTATCATGAGCGCACACCCCAATCTGATCTTTGCCGAGGCTCTTGTGCTGCTGGGCGGGGCGGTGGTGGCGGCACCGATCTTTCGCAAACTGGGGCTTGGCACCGTGCTGGGCTATCTGGCAGCGGGCGCGGTGATTGGCCCCATTGCCCACGTCATCACCGGAGCGGAGGAAATTCTGCCCGTGGCCGAGCTAGGCGTGGTGTTCCTGCTGTTTGTGATTGGTCTGGAGCTGAAACCCTCGACCCTGTGGCGCATGCGCGCCGATATTTTCGGGCTTGGCAGCGCACAGGTGCTGCTGGGCGGCGGCTTGCTCATGGCCTGCGCCGTGTTGTCTGGCCTTTTGGAGTGGCGGGCCGCCGTTGTGGCGGGGTTTGGCCTTTCTCTGTCTTCCACCGCTTTTGCGCTGCAAATTCTCAATGACCGCAGTGACATGAACAGCGGCTATGGCCAGCGCACCTTTTCCATTCTGCTGTTTCAGGATCTGGCCATCGTGCCGCTTCTGGCGATGATCTCGATTCTGGGCAATCAGGCTGGCTCGGAAGGAGCGTCTCTCTGGCTCGACATTGCCAAAGCCATTGCCGCCACGCTGGCGATGATTCTGGCGGGCCGCTATGTGCTGACCCCGATGTTTCAGGTGATTGCCCGCACCGGTGCCCGCGAGGTGATGATTGCCGCCGCCCTGTTTGTGGTGCTGGGGTCGGCCATGCTGATGCAGGCTGTTGGCCTGTCCATGGCGATGGGAGCCTTTCTGGCTGGTGTCATGCTGGCCGAATCCTCCTATCGACATGAGCTGGAAGCCGATATTGAACCGTTCCGCGGCATTCTTCAGGCGCTATTTTTCATTGCTGTCGGCTTGTCGGTGCAGTTCGATGTGATTTTCAACCATATCTGGACACTGGTTCTGGCGGTTCCGGCCATCATGATCATCAAGGCCTTGAGCATTTATGGGCTGTGCCGCGTGGCCGGGTCCACACATAACGATGCCGTGCGCATTGCCGCCCTGTTGCCGCAAGGGGGCGAGTTTGGCTTTGTGTTGTTCACAACAGCGGTTTCCGCCGGGGTGTTCTCCAGTGCCACCGCATCGCTGCTGATTTCCATCGTCACCCTGACCATGGCTTTCACCCCCGTGGTGGCGGCGCTATCCAACCG
>CAJYRE010000297.1 GCA_913776675.1 Rhizobiaceae bacterium | reverse complement strand
GCTTTAACATCGAAGGCGGTGTGGGGGCGGGGCGTCGGCGCGGTGGTTTTGGCATTGTGCGTGAATATGAAGTGCTGAGTGAGAAAGCCTCGGTTTATTGCAGTTTCGGCCGCACGAAGACCATGCCCTGGGGCATGCAGGGTGGCCACGAGGGAAGCGCGAACGTTCTGCAGGTCGAGACAGCCAATGGTGAGACCGAACAACATGCCCGCTCGGCACATATTCCGCTGCATGAAGGCGCGATTGTGCGCATTGTCACCGGCGGCGGCGGCGGATGGGGTGAGCCATCGCAGCGCGAACCTGCTTTGGTGGCGGATGATATAAAAAATGGATTTTTGAGTGAGGAAAAAGCTTTCGAGCTTTACGGTTATAATGGGAGGATTGCGCAATGATCCGTTTGGCAACAGATGTGGGCGGGACCTTTACAGATCTCGTTGGCTATGATGATGCGACGGGTGAGGTGTTTACAGCCAAAAGCCTCACCACAGTTCACGACCAGTCCGAAGGCGTGCTGTCAGCCATTGATATGAGCGAAAAGAATGATGGTCTGCGCATTCGGGATGTAACGTTTTTTGCCCATGGCGGCACCACGGTGATCAATGCTATTACCGAGCGCAAAGGTGCCAAGACCGCGCTGATCACCACGGCTGGTTTTCGGGATGTGCTGGAAATTGGCCGCGGCAATCGCCCAGATTTGTATAATCTTCACTTTCACAGCCCGGAGCCTTTTGTGCCGCGGCATCTGCGGTTTGAGGTGCGTGAGCGCATGGATGCCTCTGGCCGTGTGGTGCAGCCACTGGAATTGTGCGATCTTCGGCATATCATCAAAGCCTGTGAAGCTGAGGATGTGGATGCGATTGCCATTCTGTTTTTGCACAGCTACGCCAATCCCGAACACGAAGCCTTGTGTGCCGATATTCTGGCGGATGCTTTGCCTTTTGCCGCGATTTGCCCAAGCTACAAGGTGTCACGCCAGTGGCGGGAGTATGAGCGCACCAATACCACGGTGATGAATGCCTATGTACAGCCGATTATTCAGCATTATTTCGAGCGGCTGGAAGATGCGCTGACACGGCATAATCTGGCCTGTCCCTATTATGCGATGCAATCCAATGGTGGCATATCCTCGTTCGATCAGGTCAGCCAAAGCCCATTGACCTTGGTGGAATCGGGTCCGGCAGGCGGTGTTGCGGGAGCGGCCCGCATTGGTGTGGAACTTGGCGAGAGCGAAATTCTCTCCTTTGACGTGGGCGGCACCACCGCCAAATGCTCACTCATTCATGGCAACAGACCGACGCTGAACACGGAGTACAAGCTGGAGCATAGCCGCATTCAGCCAGGCTATCCGGTGCAAGTTCCAGTCGTGGATATTGTCGAGATTGGTGCGGGTGGTGGCTCCATTGCCTGGATTGATGGCCGCGGCGCGTTGCAGGTGGGGCCTGAGAGCGCCGGTTCCAGCCCCGGACCGGCCTGCTATGACCGTGGCGGCGAAAAGCCGACCCTGACAGATGCGCTTCTGACCTTGGGTATTTTCGATCCCAACACATTTGCTGGCGGAACCATGGCGCTCAACCGGGATAAGGCCAGAGCAGCCATCGCCACGGTTGCCGAACCCATGGCGCTGTCGGTGGAAGATGCCGCCCAGGCGATTGTCGAAATTGCTTATGCCTCCATGATCAATGCGCTGAAATTGGTGACGGTGCAGCGCGGCCATGATCCGCGTGATGTGTCTTTGTTGATCAGCGGCGGGGCGGGGCCATCATTGGCCAGCCATCTGGGACGTGAATTGCAGGTGAAGGCCACGGTTGTTCCTTTGCATCCCGGCATCTTCTCAGCCTGGGGCATGCTGGCTGCCGAGCCACGGGCCGATTTTCGGGAAACCTGGTTTTCGCCATTGCAGGATGAAACCTTGTCGCTGGTTCGCAGCCGGTTTGTTGAGTTGGAAAAACAGGCCAGAGCCTATTTTGCCGCCGGTGATGAAGCAGAAATTCGTTACAACTACCGGGTTGAGGCGCGCTACAAGGGGCAGGAACATGGCGTCTTTGCCAATTTCGAAGATGGTTTTGGCATGGATGATTTCCGGCAAGGCTTTCACGACGTGCATGAACGGGCCTATTCCTTCCGTCTGCCACAGGCCGATATAGAATTGACCTCGCTGCATCTGGAAGCCGTTTTGAAGGGCCATGTTATTTCCCTGCCCAAGATCAAGGCGCAGGATCTCACGGTTGCAGGTGCGCGGATAGGGGAGCGCGACGTTTATTTCGGACGCCAGCGCGGCTGGCAGACATGCCCGGTTTACAGCCGTTCTCTTTTGCCGCTTCATCAGGCCATTGATGGACCTTTGCTGGTGGAAGAAGCCACGGCAACGACCCTGGTTCTGGATGGACAAACGGTGACGGTGACCGATACAGGTATTCTTCTCATTCACGAACGGAAAATGCAGGCACACTGATATGGCCATATCGATCAGGATCGATCATGTTACGCGCAGCTTTGGAGCAACCAAGGCCGTTGACGACCTGTCGCTGGAGATCAAGGCAGGAGAGTTTTTTACCCTGCTGGGATCGTCCGGCAGTGGTAAAAGCACATTGTTGAAACTGATTGGTGGCTTTGACAAACCCAGTTCCGGCCAGATCCTGTTTGATGGCCGGAATGTGGAAGACCTTCCGGCCAATAAACGTCCCGTCAACACCGTGTTTCAGGGGCTTGGGCTGTTTCCGCATATGACGGTTGCGCAAAATATCAGCTACGGGCTAAAATTGCGCGGCTTGCCGTCCGCAGAGATTTCCAGCAAGGTCAATGGCATGCTGGAGATGGTTGAGCTGGGTGGATTTGGCGATCGAAATGTCAATTTCCTCTCTGGCGGGCAACGGCAGCGCGTGGCGTTGGCCCGTGCCTTGGTCATGGAACCCGGTATTCTTTTGCTGGATGAGCCGCTGACAGGGCTGGATGAGCGCCTGCGCCAGCAGATGCGCGACGAATTCGGCCGTTTGCATAAGCGCACCGGAGCGACCTTCGTGCTGGTCACGCATAATCAGGATGAAGCCTTGAGCCTGTCAGATCGCATGGCCATCATGCATCATGGGCGTATTGAGCAGCTTGATCCGCCTGAGCAGTTTTTCCAAACACCCCTGAATGCTTTTGTGGCGCGCTTCATTGGCCTTGAGAATCAACTCAGGCCCGATGTGATTGAACAACGGGGCGATGCATGGGTGGCGATCATTTCGGGCCAGACTGTGCCTGTGCGTCCCACAGGTCGTCATGATGCTGTCACAAGCGTTGTGGTTATTCGTGCCGACCGTATAGAACTTGCGCAGGCCGAATCTGATGGTCATGCGCAATTGCGGTTGAAAGTGATTGAGACAACATTTCGGGGCCTGCACCGTGAAGTGAAGTTGGTGTTTGATGACGGGCAACCGCTCGTGATGACGCTGGATGCATCCGCACCCGTTCTTGCCGTCGGGCAGACCGTTGTGGTTGCGCTGAAAGCGGATGCGGCTTTGTTGACGGCAGCGGGTTGATTGGGCGCTTTGAATTGATCAACAAAAAATGCAATCTGGAGTGACGGATCAAACATACGAAAATAAAAAAATACTAGGGTAGGTTTGAATAATATGTGGCCGTTTAGGCGGTCATGGCTATGATCTGGCAATGCAATGATAAAAGGGGAAAGCATTATGACGATAGATTTTCCGTCTCACCGCAGCAATATGCAGCGGCGCAGCCTGCTGAAGGCGGCTGGGCTTGGCGGGTTGACCGCAATGGCAGGCAGCATGGGTCTGCTGAAATCGGCATCTGCGGCGGATGCCAAGTCGGTGGCCTTCTGGGGTACGGGAACCTTGGATATTGGAGCCAAATGGGCCGAATTTGCCAAGCAGGTGGGTGTCTCGCCGGAGTTTACGGACAATGGCAATGACCTTGGACCGGTGATTGCGCGCCTGGCGGCTGGCAATGCCAATGACTTGTTTGATGTTGGTGGTTTTCAAGGCGGCGCTGAAAAGGAACTGGCGCGTCAGGGCGTGATCATTCCCTGGGATGTCAGCAAGATTTCCAATTACAATAGCCTGTGGTCCTGGGCGCGGGATATTCCTTACCTCAAGCACGATGG
>CAJYRE010000296.1 GCA_913776675.1 Rhizobiaceae bacterium | reverse complement strand
TCTCCTTGATCCCCTTGATACAAGCCGGATCGTCGGAAGCTCCAAATTCGCCGAGATAACCGCGCTTGTCATTGGCACGTAACCATTCATTGAATTTTTCAACGCCCGCAACAGCCGCCGCCGCCCCGCTGCATTCTGCTTTGGTGCCCGAAAAATCAGCATCAAAATACTGGTGTACCTCATAGGCATAGTTATTGGCGCTGTCTTCCACCCCCAGCATCACCTGTGCATTCGAGCCACCCGGCATATCAGCCTGCCAGCTATGGGCTCCCGTCCAGGACACACCCGGCACGAGAATGAGATTACGCGCCCCTGCTTTACGAATGGCGGCAATGGCGGCATTGGCCACCGGCAACCATTGGGTGGCCGGCATATCAAATGGCTCATTCATCAAGCCAAAGATCACCGCCGGGTCATTGGCATAACGGGCCGCAAGCCGTCCCCAAAAATCGGCCAGCACATCCACGCCCAGATCAGCGCTGTTGAGAAGCTTGCCATGGTATTGGGCATAATTATGCGGATCGAGCACAACAGTCATGCCGGCGGCCTTGATGCGGGTCACAGCATCCTCAAGGCGTTTCAACTCCTCGCCATCCAGTTTCCCATCCGCCTTCGGCTGAAGCCGCTCCCATTTGAAGGGCAAGCGCACCGAATTGAAGCCTTTGCGGGCAAAATAGGCAATCGTGGCATTGGAGGGATAGGTGTAATCCTTGTTGATCTGGCCACCCATTTTGCCAAATTCAGCCCCGGACAGATTGATGCCGCGAAAACACCCCGGCTGGGCCTGCGCGGGCAACACAGACAATGCCATGGTTACAGACAGCAGCACCCCCTGCCGGACAAGACTGAAGAACCGTCTTGAAGAACCTGTGACCATGAAAACGCCTTTCTGATTGAACTGCCCCATATTGTCAGAGAACCATGCTGACGGCCACACATCAGACAAGCAAAATATGAAAGTCTCGCCACTATTTCATCTGCGGCTTGGCCCGACGCTTTACGGCCCGCCTCCGATTTATTTTGTGCTTAGAGTTTTACAAGAAAAAAATGAAAACCGATTTTCTGAAAAAGCCAACAGCACCGTGACCTTGGCAAAATGTATACATTTTGAAATTTTGACATTGCAGCAAAACAGGAAATCCGTCACGTTTGCCAATCAGCAAGCCCGGACACACAAGAGGAAACACAGATGTCAACTTATGTTCTGACCGTATCCTGCACATCAACGCGGGGCATTGTTGCCGCACTATCGGGTTATTTGGCCGAACAGGGGTGCAATATCATCGACAGCTCGCAGTTTGATGACCTCGGAACCGGGAAATTTTTCATGCGCATCAGCTTCATCTCGGAAGAAGGTGTGCGGCGCGAACAGTTGGAAAGTGGTCTGCGCCCCATTGCTGAACGCTTCAAAATGCATACAGAGTTTTATGATGACACTCAGCGCATGAAAGTTTTGCTGATGGTGTCGCGCTTCGGCCACTGCTTGAATGATCTTTTGTATCGCTGGAAAATCGGAGCCTTGCCCATTGATATTGTCGGCGTGGTCTCCAACCATTTTGACTATCAGAAGGTTGTGGTCAATCACGATATTCCGTTTCACCACATCAAGGTCACCAAGGAAAACAAGCCAGAGGCTGAAGCCAGATTGCTGGATGTGGTGCAACAAACCGGCACCGAGCTGATTGTGCTGGCGCGTTACATGCAGGTGCTCTCGGATGAACTGTGCAAGCAGATGTCCGGCCGCATCATCAACATTCACCATTCCTTCCTGCCCAGCTTCAAGGGTGCCAACCCTTACAAGCAAGCCTATGAGCGCGGCGTGAAGCTGATTGGTGCCACTGCCCATTATGTCACGGCTGATCTCGATGAAGGCCCGATCATCGAGCAGGACGTGGCTCGAATCACCCACGCCCAAAGCGCGGAGGATTATGTTTCGATTGGCCGCGATGTGGAAAGCCAGGTGCTGGCAAGGGCCATTCACGCCCATATCCATCATCGCACATTCATCAATGGAAACAGAACGGTTGTGTTCCCGGCCAGCCCCGGCTCCTATGCTTCCGAGCGTATGGGATAGGTTTCAGAGCAGGAGTCACAGTTTTAACACTGCCGTCTTTGAAATTCGGCAACGAATGATAGACGCCCGCCGTTACTCTGCTAATCTAACGGCAAATAATGTCAGTGTAAGGCTGTTCTGATGACCAATAGCGCGCTTTTCCAGCGTACCGAGCTGCCCCGCCCGCAGATTTCGCAGGCGGGAGCCGCCGAAATCCTGAAAGAGCATTACGGCCTCGAAGGCCAACTGACGGAGCTTGGCAGTCAGCAGGACCGGAATTTTCGCCTTGACACCACGCAAGGGCGTTTTGTGCTGAAAATTGCCCGCCATGAATACACACTCGAAGAGCTGGATGCGCAAAATGCCGCCATGCGGCACCTTGCACAAAGCCAGCAGCCTTGGCGCGTTCCAGAGCCGGTCAAGGCGCTGTCTGGTGAGGATATTCTCGCTCTCACCCTTGATAGTGAGACATATCACATCCGGCTGCTCACCTATATCGACGGACTGTCTCTCAACAGCAAAGCCTATCTTGCACCGGAAACCATTGCCGCCATTGGCTCTTTTTCGGCAAAGATTGCCTTGTCGCTGAAAGACTTCACCCATCCGGGGCTGGAGCGGGACCTGCAATGGGATTTGCGCCGCGCAGGCCCCGTCGCCCTGCATCTTCTGGCCTCTGTGGGCGAACAGAAACGCCGCGATGATGTTGCCAAGGCCATGATTCTGGCCATGCGCTTCATCAATCCGCTCAGCGAGGATTTGCGTGTTCAGGCTATCCATCATGATCTGACCGATGATAATCTTGTTGGGACACGGGATGAGAACGGACGTCTGATCCCCAATGGGGTGATTGATTTTGGCGATCTTGTTTCCGGCTGGCTGGTCGGCGATCTGGCTGTCACCTGCGCATCATTGCTGCATCACACCGATGGCAATGTGTTTGCTGTTCTGCCGGCCATTCAGGCCTTTCACGCCCTTTGCCCCCTAACGGATGCTGAGATTAAAGCGCTCTGGCCGCTTGTGGTGGCGCGGGCAGGTGTGCTGGTGGCCAGCAGCGAACAACAGCTTCAGATTGATCCTGAAAATAGCTATGTGATCCACAACGTGGAGCATGAGCGGGAAATTTTCACGCTGGCCACATCGGTGCCGTTTTCGCTGATGGAAGTGGCTATTCTATCAGCGCTCGGCCACCAATGGCCGATGGAGCAGCCGGTGCTGGGGCGACTCTTGCCCGATATTGCGCCGGAAACCATCAATCTGACGGACCTTTCCACCACCAGCCCGGATCTTGAAGAAGCCGAATGGGCTGATCCACAGATTGACTGGAAATTGCTGGCAAAGGCAGCCTCCGAAACAGGCAGCGCCTCCACCCGTTATGGTGAATATCGCCTGTCCTATACACGGCTTTTGTCACGGCGACCGCCTGCCAATTTTCCGTTGCATGTGGATGCCTGCCTTCCAGCCGGTACCAAGGCGATTGTGCCGTTTGATTGCGTTTTGAAGCGCACCAGCCAGCACTTTATTCTGATGGGTGCCGATATTGCCCTGCATATTCATGGGCTGGAATGCCAACTGGATGATGGCACGGAACTGCAAGCGGGCAGCGATCTGGGGCATATTGCTGGCACGGAGGGGTCGGTGGGCGGTCTGCGCCTTCAGCTCTGCCGCGATCTCGATCTGATGCCGCCGCTTTTTGCCCGACCGGACCATGCCGACGCCTGGAAACGCATCTGCCCCTCACCTGCCGCCTTGTTTGGTGTGGATCTTGATGCTCCCGGCCTGGCCTCGGAGGCCATTCTCAAGCGGCGTCATCGCCACTTTGCCAGCCCGCAGAAACATTATTATGCCCATCCGCCGCAGATTGAGCGCGGATACCGCGAACATCTGTTTGATATGACGGGACGCGCCTATCTGGACATGGTCAACAATGTTGCCACCGTTGGCCACGGCCACCCACGGCTAACCGAAGCCGCCAGAGCGCAATGGTCGCGGTTGAACACCAATTCACGGTTTCACTATCGGTCCGTGGCCGGTTTTTCTGAACGACTGGCGGCCTTGGCTCCAGAAGGACTGGATACAGTTTTTCTGGTCAACAGCGGCTCAGAAGCTGTTGATCTTGCCATTCGTCTGGCCTGGGCTGCCAGCGGCAAACGCAATATGCTCAGCCTTCAGGAAGCCTATCACGGCTGGACTATGGCCAGTGATGCCGTTTCCACATCGCTTGCCGATAATCCCCGCGCGCTGGAAACGCGCCCGTCCTGGGTGCATCCGGTTATGGCTCCCAACAGCTATCGCGGGCCATACCGGGGCCCGGATTGCACCGCAGACTATGTGGCAGCCGCAGAAAAAGTCCTCACCGCTATCGATGACAGTAGTGAAGGCCTTGCAGGTTTCATTGCGGAAAGCGTGTTTGGCAATGCTGGCGGCATTGTGCTGCCGCCCGGCTATTTGCAAGCCATTTACCCCATGATCCGGCAACGTGGCGGCATCTGCATCGCCGATGAGGTGCAGGTGGGCTATGGCCGTCTTGGCCATTATTTCTGGGCTTTTGAAGAACAAGGCGTCTGCCCGGACATTATCACCATTGCCAAAGGCATGGGCAATGGCCAGCCGCTGGGAGCCGTGATCACCACCCGTGCCATTGCAGAAGCGTTCGAGCAGGATGGCTATTTCTTCTCATCGTCAGGAGGAAGCCCGGTCAGTTGCGTGATCGGCATGACGGTTCTGGACATCATGCGTGATGAAAATCTGCCGGACAATGCCCGCGATGTGGGCGCTTTCCTGAAAGAAAAGCTGGAGGAGCTGGCAGAACACTATCCCATGATTGGTGCGGTGCATGGCATGGGCCTCTACCTGGGACTGGAGCTGGTGCGCGACCGCGAAACACGCGAGCCAGCAACGCGCGAAACGGCTGCCATATGCGAAAGGCTTCTGGAGCTTGGCATTATCATGCAACCAACCGGCGATCATCTGAACGTGTTGAAGATCAAGCCGCCGCTCTGCATCGATTATGAAAGCGCCAGCTTTTTCGTCTCCATGCTCGATAAGGCATTGAATGAAGGCTGGTAAAGCAACCAGCCTTCGCCATCAAAAGGCGGTAAAGGTCATGGTGGTCAGGGAGCGGACCACACCCGGAATGGCAGAAATATGCTCGTTGACGAACTTGCCAACATCCTGCCCTTCTTCAATATAAACTTTCATCAGCAAATCATATTCGCCGGATGTGGAGTAAAGCTCAGACACGATCTCGGCCTTGTAAATGGCATCTGCAACATCATAGGTCTTGCCGGGAACACATTGCAACTGAACAAAAATCGGCTTCATACGGTGATTCCTGAGAGTTTCCAGGCCTGAAAAGCCTGCCATCCATACGGTTTATATCCATTGCTTGCGACATGTCAGCCGTGTCATCCGGACAGCCCCGAAACATTGCAAGCCCCATAAAGCATATGGCACAGCCCACCCGAACATGCGAACAAAAAAACGGCACTGAAACCATCATGGTCAGCAGCGCCGTTAACGTCCAGCATCATCATGATACCTCGGACGCACTTTCATTTTATTATCACATTATTAACTACCCGTCGAGGGCAAAACCTATGCGCGCACCGAATTGACAGCGCATTTTTCAACACCTCACAGATATTTTATCACCCTGCTGCCTAATTCCTTAAATCGGAATCGATTTA
>CAJYRE010000295.1 GCA_913776675.1 Rhizobiaceae bacterium | reverse complement strand
TATGACGAAACCATTTCCCGCGCACTCGATGTGTTCGAAAAGGTCAATCAGGATATTCCGCTTCAGGGATTGAACTGGTTTTTCGACCATGCAGAAACCATTTCGGATCGCTCCATTGATCGCATCGCGGCGCTGGGCGGTGGCATCGCCGTACAGCATCGGATGGCCTATCAGGGCGAATATTTTGTCGAGCGTTATGGCTATGGTGCCGCAGAAGCGACACCGCCGGTTGCCAAAATGCTGGAGAAAGGCGTGGCCGTTTCGGCTGGAACCGATGCAACCCGCGTGGCCTCCTATAACCCATGGGTCTCACTTTCGTGGATGATCACCGGCAAGACGGTGGGTGGCATGAGCCTTTATCCGCGCGCCAATTGTCTGGATCGGGAAACCGCATTGCGGATGTGGACAGAAAAAGTCCAGTGGTTCTCCAATGAAGAAGGCAAAAAAGGCCGAATTGAAAAAGGCCAGTTTGCCGATTTGATTGTGCCCAGCAAGGATTTCTTCGCCTGCGCGGAAGATGACATCAGCTTTCTGACCTCGGAACTCACCATGGTGGGCGGCAAGATTGTGTATGGCGCGGGCGATTTTGCTACGCTGGATGAGAATCCGTTGCCGCCAGCCATGCCCGACTGGTCGCCGGTGCGCACCTTTGGCGGCTATGCCGGCTGGGCCGAGCCGGAAGGCGCGGGCCGCCATTCCCTGCGGCGTCACGCCATAACCACCTGTGGCTGTGCCAGCAATTGCGGCATCCACGGCCATGATCACGCCGGAGCCTGGACCGCGAAATTACCGATTGGCGATCTCAAAGGCTTCTTTGGGGCGCTTGGCTGCTCCTGCTGGGCTGTTTGAGAAAGGCCGAGCCGATGTTACGAGACTTCGAGACCAGACTGACAGGCACCATTGCCCCGCTGATAACCAGCCCTTTGGTGCGCTGGTGTGGGTTGCTTGGCCTATGCGCGGCCTATCTTCAGGGCAGCCTGATGAAACTGTTCGATTTTGGCTCTGCCATCGCGGAAATGCGGCCTTTTGGCCTGCACCCCGCAGGCCCCATTGCCGTGGCGGTGATTGTTTTCGAACTGCTGTGCAGCCTGCTGATTTTGAGCGGCTTTTACCGCTGGTTTGGCGCGCTGGCGCTTGCCGTGTTTACCGTTGCGGCCACCTTGCTGGCTTTGCGGTTTTGGCAGGTACCACCCGGTCCAGACCGCATGATGGCCACCAATGGCTTTTTTGAACATCTGGGGCTTGTGGGCGGCTTTCTTGTCGTCGCCTGGCACGATCTGGCCGCCAAACACCCCGCACGCTCGTAAGATACAACCGGATGCCCCTGTTTGGCAGCATCCGTTTCGGCTTCCCTCATTTACCCCAGTCCTCAATGCCTGTCAGAAAAGAGAGGTCACGATGAAACAAACACGTCAAAGACCATTGCGAATATTGGCCACGGCCGCCATTCTGGCTGTTGGCCTGCATGCCAGTGCCTTGGCCGCCAATGCCGATACCGGGCCGGGTGTTGGCCCTCAATATGATACCACCCATGTGTATGTTGCCCCACAGGATGTGGATGTCTTTGCCAAGAGCTTCCTGGCAGCCTTTGGTGGCACCAGCACAAAGCAGGTGGTGGCAACGGTAACACCAACCCCGAGTGAAACAACATCGCAATTGCTGCAAACACCGGTTGGCACTGTTTCCCTGTTTGGCTTCAAAACACCGGTACCCTATCCCTTTGGCAATGAGCGAACCGGCTATCTGGTCAAGGATCTGGATGCGGCCGTCAGCGCAGCCAAGGCAGCCGGTGCAGATGTCGTGGTGGCACCGTTTCCTGACCCCATCGGGCGTGATGCGGTGATCCGCTGGCCGGGTGGCGTAACCATGCAGCTATACTGGCACACAACAGAGCCGCACTATCAACCCTTCGAGACAGTTCCGGACAATCGGGTCTATGTTTCGCCACAGCAGGCGGATGCCTTTATCAAAAGCTTTCTGACCTTTTCCGGTGGCACCATTGTCTCAGACAATCCCCATGCTGACGGCATCGTCATCGGCAGACCCAAGGATCATTTCCGCCGCATCCACCTGCGCTCGACCTTTGGCAATATCGATGTTTTTGCAACCGACGGACACTTGCCCTATCCTTACGGACGCGAGCTGACCGGCTATGCCGTGCAGGATCTGCCGAAAGTGCTGGAGCAGGCCAAAACATCTGGTGCCCATATTCTGGTGGAACCATTCAACGCCGAAGGTGTCCAGTCCGCCATGGTGCAATTTCCGGGCGACTATATCGCTGAAATCCATAATGCGCCGCACTGACAGGAGCGGCGCGGACTTTTCGACCGAAGCATGCGTACCGAACGCAACATGCAACGCCATATCAGCGTGCAACGGAGGCCGTTATGGCACATGATCTTTCTCTCTTTCTAGAGCATTTCACTGTTTCACGGAAACATTGAAACGCTCTAACTCTTTGTTTTCACGCATTTCCGGACGGAAAACCGCTACACACTTTTCCTGGAAATGCTCTATCACGTCGGCAAACGCTGATTGCCGGAGCGACCGTATCCCTCGCAATGGCCACGCCGGGGTTGTCGGCAGACAAGGCCAAATCAAAGCCAACACATGGAGGCACATCAATGACCGAGAATTTTGTGAAAACCAAAGATGGCGTGGAGATTTTCTACAAGGATTGGGGCTCCAAAGATACCCAACCCATCGTTTTCCACCACGGCTGGCCGCTCTCGTCTGATGATTGGGATGCCCAGATGCTGTTTTTCGTCCAGCACGGCTTCCGCGTGATCGCCCATGACCGCCGTGGACACGGACGCTCTGCTCAGGTCAGCGAGGGGCATGACATGGACCATTATGCTGCCGATGCGGCGGCTGTGTTTGAACACCTCAACCTGAAAAATGCCGTCCACATTGGTCACTCCACCGGTGGCGGCGAAGTGGCGCGCTATGTTGCCAAATTCGGCCAGCCACAGGGCCGGGTTGCCAAGGCCGTGCTGGTGGGGGCCGTACCGCCTTTGATGCTCAAGACCGAATCCAATCCGGGCGGATTGCCGCTGGAGGTGTTTGATGGCTTCCGCGCTGCGCTTGCGGCCAATCGCTCGCAATTTTTCCTGGATGTTGCCTCTGGTCCCTTCTACGGCTTCAACCGTGACGGTGCCAAACCCTCGCAGGGCATCATCAACAATTGGTGGCGTCAGGGCATGATGGGCAGTGCCAAGGCCCATTACGACGGCATCAAGGCATTCTCTGAAACCGACCAGACCGAAGACCTGAAGCACATCACCGTGCCAACGTTGGTAATGCATGGGGACGACGACCAACTCGTGCCGATTGAAGATTCATCCAAACTCTCTGTGAAGCTTCTGAAAAACGGCACCTTGAAAATCTACAGGGGTTTTTCGCACGGCATGCTCACCGTCAATGCCGATGTACTCAACGCTGACTTGCTCGCCTTTATCAAAAGCTGATCCATCCGCATGGCTTGCACCGCATCGTGCGGGCCATGCGCTGGAACGTCTACGGTTTGAAGACCATTCAAGAAGGATACCCCATGGCAAAGCCCCACCTGACACTCGTGCTCAGTTTCAATGCCGGTTATGTGGATACCATGGGCTTCCTCACCCTTGCCGGGCTATTTACCGCCCATGTCACCGGCAACTTTGTCACTCTGGGTGCTGCCAGCGTTTTTGGCAGCAGCGGCGGACTGGCCAAATTGCTGGCCCTGCCGGTGTTTTGTCTCGTTGTGTTGCTCACTGGAATGTTGCTTTTGCGCATGAAGCAAAGCCGCGCAGTCAAAATCCGGCTGTTGCTGTTTGCACAGCTTTTCCTACTCACAGTTGCCGCCATCATGGCTGTGGTGCATGGCCCCATAGAACGCGGTGATCCGTTTTCAGAAGTCAGCATCGGCATGACCTTGGTGACAGCCATGGCCATCCAAAACGGGCTGCATCGGGTTCATTTGGGCAAATTGCCGCCCACCACCCTGATGACAGGCACCACAACCCAGATCATGCTGGATGCCGCAGAACTGTTGAGCGGACACGCGCCTGAAAGCCGCGCGGCGACCATCCGGCGAATGAAACGAATGATTGCCAATCTGCTTTCCTTTGCCATCGGCTGTGGTATCGCCGCCATTGCGCTGACACTGCTGGGCATCTGGTGTTTTGCCCTTCCACCGCTTGTTCAATTGCTGACGTTTTTCACCGAAACCGCCGAACCAGAGGCCTG
>CAJYRE010000294.1 GCA_913776675.1 Rhizobiaceae bacterium | reverse complement strand
TGCTCCACCGGGGTATCGGCAGGCACGAGATCATCCAACTGATGCTGGGCAAAAAAGCCGATGGACAGGCTTGGAGCCAGCCGCAAATCACCGCTTTCCGGCGGCAGACGACCGGAGACGAATTTGGCAAAGGTGGATTTACCATTGCCGTTCGAGCCCAGCAGCGCAATGCGATCATCGGCATCGATGCGCAAGTTCAGGTTTTTCAAAATCGGTTTGCCCGGCACATAGCCAACCGCGCCGCCATTGATGGCAATGATCGGCGAGGCGGGCTGCTTTTCCGGCTCGGGAAAGGTGATGGGCTGGACGTGATCTTCGATGACCGCGGCAACCGTGCCCATGCGCTCCAGCGCTTTGACGCGGCTCTGGGCCTGTTTGGCCTTGGTGGCTTTGGCCTTGAAGCGGTCGATGAAGCTCTGCAAGTGCTTGCGGGCCGCGTCATTCTTGGCCTTGGCCTTCATCTGCAACTCGTCGTTCTCGGCCTTCTGGCGTTCGAACTGGTCATAGCCGCCGCGATAGAATGTCAGCTTTTGCTGATCGAGATGAACAATGGCATTGACGGCATTGTTCAACAGATCGCGATCATGGCTGATGATGATCACGGTGTGCGGATAGCGCCGAATGTAATCTTCCAGCCACAGCGTGCCTTCAAGGTCGAGATAGTTGGTCGGCTCGTCCAGCAGCAACAAGTCCGGCTCGGCAAACAGCACAGCCGCCAGCGCCACACGCATCCGCCAGCCGCCGGAAAAGGCCGAGGCCGGGCGAAGCTGGGCTGCCTGATCAAAACCAAGACCAGCAAGAATGCTGGAGGCGCGGGCCTCTGCCGAATGCGCATCAATATCCACCAGCCGCATCTGGATTTCGGCAATGCGGTTCGGATCGGTGGCGGTCTCCGCTTCCGCGAGCAGGGCGCTACGCTCCTTGTCGGCAGCCAGAACGATGGAAATCAGACTGTCTTCCGTGCCGGGGGCTTCCTGCGCCACCTGACCAATACGGGCGGCTTTGGGAATCGTCACCGAGCCGGATTCGGCGGTAAGATCGCCGGTGATGATCCGAAACAGGGTGGATTTGCCCGCACCATTGCGGCCCACAAGACCCGCTTTCACCCCGGTGGGCAGCGAAAGCGTGGCGTGGTCAATCAAAAGGCGGCCAGCAATGCGGGCGGAGACGTCGTTAATTGAGATCATGTCCGGCGTTTTGGCCGCCACATCGGCCAAAGGCAATATGCAGATGCGCCACAGTGATGCGGAAGACGCAATCATTCATGGGTTTGATGGATTGTGTCAGTCGTTTTGATTGGAAAGATGAGCTTGATTGCTATCAATTGAAAACAGTTTATTGCGGAGACAAATTGTATGAGCAGAATTTTGTATTCCCTGAGCGGTGCGGATATAAGCCGACCGTTTTCTCCCCATTGCTGGAAAGCCGTGATGGCTCTGCATCACAAAGGGCTGGAATTTGAGGAGAAGCCGCTGGCCTTCACCGAAATCCCCAAGGTTGAAGGGGAGGCCACCAAGATTGTTCCATTGCTGCGGGATGAAGATACGCTGGTCTCGGACAGTTTTCAAATCGCGCTTTATCTGGAAGAAACCTATCCCTTTGCGCCCAGCCTGTTTGGTGGTGAGGGTGGCAAGGCCATGGCGCGTTTTGTGGAGGGCTATTCGCAAACCACCATTCATCCAGCCGTGACAGCCATCGCCTTGATGGACATTTACAACATGCTGGCACCCGCCGATCAGGTCTATTTTCGAGAAAGCCGGGAAGCGCTGTTAGGCAAACCACTTGAAGAAGCCTTTCCGGATCGCGATGCGGCCAGCGCCGCTTTTCCGGATAAGCTGCGGCCTTTGCGCCATATGCTACGCTCTCAGCCGTTTATTGGAGGGCAGTCTCCTCTGTTTGGCGATTACATCGTGTTTGGTGCGCTGCAATGGCTGAAGGTGAGCACGGGGTCGGTGCATCTGCCAGCCGACGATCCGGTCTTGGCATGGTTTGAGCGCTGCCTTGATCTCTTCCATGGTGTGGGCCGGTCGGTCGTCTAATATGACGGTCGCGTGAAATTCACACGCCCCCCTTGTCTTCACGAATCGGGACAGGTAGAAACCGCCCACTTTCTCATTCAATAAAGGACAAGACCATGGCGATTGAACGCACATTCTCGATGATCAAGCCAGATGCCACCAAGCGTAACCTGACGGGCGCAATCACCAAGGTTTTTGAAGACAACGGCCCGCGCGTTGTTGCTTCCAAGCGCGTTTGGATGAGCAAGCGCGAAGCGGAAGGCTTCTACGCTGTTCACAAGGATCGTCCTTTCTTCGGCGAACTGGTTGAAGGCATGACCTCTGGCCCAACCGTTGTTCAGGTTCTGGAAGGCGAAGGCGCTATCCTCAAGAACCGTGAAATCATGGGCGCAACCAACCCAGCTCAGGCTGCTGAAGGCACCATCCGCAAGCAGTTCGCTCTCTCCATCGGCGAAAACTCCGTTCACGGCTCTGACGCTCCGGAAACCGCTGCTGAAGAAATCGCTTACTGGTTCTCGTCCACCGAAATCGTTGGCTGAATCAATTCCTGAGGCTTCGGCCTTAAGAGATTCAAGAGACTGAAGAAAACCGGGGCTGAAAGGCTCCGGTTTTTCTTTATGTAAGATATTAAGTTGTCCAGCGGTCCCTTGCCGCATCATCGGCATCACGGGCAGACACCCATTGGCCCGTTTGGCCATCCAGCCCGTGTTCCTTCTTCCAGAAGGGGGCGGCGGTTTTCAGAAAATCCATCACGAAATTTGCGCCATCAAACGCCGCCTGCCGATGACTGGATGCGGCAATCACCAGCACAATCTGTTCGCCCGCAGCAATTTTGCCAAAGCGGTGAATGACCGTGAGGGCCAGAAGATTGAAACGCTCAATCGCCATAGCGCCAATGCGCATCAGCTCCGCTTCGGCCATGCCGGGGTAATGTTCCAGCTCCAAGGCGTCCAACGTGCCCTGTTCATCTCGACACAGACCGATGAAGGAGACAAGCGCGCCAATATCCTTGCGGTCTTTGGTGATAGCGGCCTGTTCAACGGCAGCATCAAAATCCTCGCGCTGAACCCGGATGATGGGCGTGACCATCTTTAGCCCCCGGTCATGGGCGGAAAAAGGCCAATCTCGCGGGCTCCAGAGATCGGCTCGTCATGCTCGGCATGTTCCATGTTGATTGCAAGACGAATTGCATTGGGAAATTGCAGGGCTTCTGCATAATTTTCGCCAAGCGTGGTGAGATAGGCAATCAGATCAGCCCCGGTTTTCACGGTGTCCGGCAGGTCGAGATGCTCTTCATCCTTGCCGATTTTTTCACGCACCCAGGCGAAATAGACCAGTTTCACCATGTCATTCATCCGAAATGTGCTTGAGGCCAGCCCGGAAATAATCATAGCCGGTGTACATGGTCAGAATAGCGGCGATCCAAAGCAGGGTGATGCCGATCTGTGTGGTGTGCGGTAAAACCTTGTCGCCGGCCGGACCTGCCAGCAGAAAGCCCAGGGCCACCATCTGCACCGTGGTTTTCCACTTGGCAATCCGGGTGACTGGCACGCTCACCTTCAGGCCCGCCAGATATTCACGCAGGCCCGATACCAGAATTTCACGGCACAGGATAATGATGGCAGCCCAGAGCGACCATCCGGCAATGGTACTTTCCGTATCCGCCGCCAGCAACAGCAGGCAGGTTGACACCAAAAGCTTATCGGCAATCGGGTCCAGCATGCGGCCAATGTTGGAGGTCTGATTCCAGATGCGGGCCAGATAGCCGTCGAAGAAATCGGTAATCGAGGCAATGGCAAAAATCGCCAGCGCTGCCCAGCGGGCAAAATCTGTGCTTTGCAGCGTGCCTTCCAGAAAGAAGCAGAACACAATCAACGGAACAGCCAGAATGCGGCCATAGGTCAACAGGTTGGGGATGCTGTAGGTGCGCGAAGCCATGATGCCCTGTCTTTATGTACGGTGCCGGATACTGGCAGCAGATAAGATCACTTTTCACAATTTGCTAGTCGAAGTTTATCGCAAAAGTGTGCAACCATTTGCGATAAACTCCGG
>CAJYRE010000293.1 GCA_913776675.1 Rhizobiaceae bacterium | reverse complement strand
CCGCCATGCCGCAACGGCAGGGGTTCATGGCGGCAATCAACTGGAAATTGGCCGGATAGGAGACCCGGTGATTGGCGCGCGCAATAATGCATTCGCCGCTTTCCAAAGGCTGGCGCAGCGCATCCAGCACCTGCGGCGAAAACTCTGGAAATTCATCGAGAAACAACACGCCATGATGAGCAAGCGACGCCTCCCCCGGCTTGGCTTTCAGGCCACCGCCAACCAGTGCTGCCATGGTGGCTGAATGATGGGGGGTGCGAAATGGTCTGCGGTCTGAGAGCTTACCACCCGACAAATGCCCGCCAATGGAGTGGATCATTGATACTTCCAGCAATTCCGCTGGTGACAACCGCGGCAAAATCGATGGTAGCCGTGCGGCCAGCATGGATTTCCCGGACCCCGGCGGCCCCACCATCAGCAGGTTATGACCACCTGCTGCCGCCACCTCCAGCGCCCGTTTGGCGCTTTCCTGCCCGCGAATATCGGCAAGATCCGGCAGATTGCCCGCCAGCGCCCGGCTGGCCGGGATCGGACGGGTCAGGACCTGCGTGCCCTTGAAATGATTGGCCAGCGCAATCAGGCTGCGGGGTGCAAGAATATCAATATCGGAACCTGCCCATGCCGCCTCGGGACCACTATCAGCAGGACAAATCAGCCCTTTGTTGAGAGCATTGGCGGCCATGGCGGCAGGCAAGGCTCCCGTGACCGGCGCGATGGTGCCATCCAGATTAAGCTCACCAATCACCAGATAATCGCTCAACACATCGGCTGGAATGGCCCCAAGGGCCGCCATCAGGCCCAGCGCAATGGCCAGATCATAATGGGAGCCTTCCTTGGGCAGATCGGCGGGGGCCAGATTGACCGTCACGCGCTTGGGCGGCAGTGCAAGACCGGAGGCATGCAGCGCTGCCTGCACCCGCTCGCGGCTTTCGGCCAAGGCTTTGTCGGGCAGACCAACAATCTGCATGCCAATCTTGCCGGGTGCCATCATCACCTGAACATCGACCGGAACACCATCAATGCCCTGAAATGCAACTGTTCCGACCCTTGCAACCATAATCCGCCCCTGCCCGTCAAAATCCACATCACTATCGCATGTCATTTTTCGGAATTTGCCGCAAAATTCCTTTTAAAATTAAACAAATCAGCGCCTTACACAAAACAAACTTTCACTGTCCCGATAAGAGCACTCAATTTAATGCAATCATACTTTGCATATTTCACATCAAACAACAAGAACAATAAATGAACAAAATCACCCATCAATGGTAAAATGGTTGTAACAGGTTGTATGATCAGAACAAAACAGGACTTTGCGGAAATGCCCAAACGCAAAACACTCCCCTGCAAGCAGGAGAGCGTTTCAGATCAGACTTATGGATTTATCAGCCGCGCTTCTTCTCAATCGCGTCCCAGAGCAGGCTGGCAATATCCGCGCCACCAAATTTCTTCACTTCCCGAATACCCGTGGGCGAGGTCACGTTGATTTCGGTCATGTAATCGCCAATCACATCAATACCGACCAGCAGGAAACCGCGTTCACGCAACGCTGGCCCAATACGGGCGCAGATTTCGCGCTCACGGGCGGTCAGCTCTGTTGGCTCAGGTCTGCCGCCTGCATGCATATTGGAGCGGGCATCATGTTCAGCAGGCACACGATTGATGGCTCCGACCGGCTCGCCATCCACCAGAATGATGCGTTTGTCGCCTTTGCGCACCGCAGGCAGATAGCCTTGCGCGATAAAGGGTTCGCGGAACATCTGGCCGAACATTTCCATCAGCGATGAAAAATTGCGGTCATCGCGGGTGGAGTGAAACACCCCTGCACCGCCGTTACCGTAAAGGGGTTTCAGGATAATATCGCCCTGCTCGGCGCGGAAAGCGGCAATCTCGGCGGGATCACGGGTGATCAGCGTCGGCGGCATCAGATCAGCAAATTCGGTAACGAAAATCTTCTCAGGCGAATTACGCACCCAAGCCGGATCATTGACCACCAGCGTTTTGGGATGAATGCGCTCCAGAAGGTGCGTAGCGGTGATATAAGCCATATCAAACGGTGGGTCTTGGCGCAGCAGCACCACATCCATGGTGGAAAGATCCACC
Organism: Rhizobiaceae bacterium; assembly: GCA_913776675.1. Lineage (GTDB taxonomy): Bacteria > Pseudomonadota > Alphaproteobacteria > Rhizobiales > Rhizobiaceae > Allorhizobium. The sequence continues at coordinate 3,506 of CAJYRE010000293.1, read as the reverse complement.
CGCTCTGGCGCACCCAGAGTGTAGTGATCACCCTTCACATCGCGCAATTCCATTGGCTCGACGGTGGCAAAAATACGGCCATCGCGCATGGTCAACCGATCGGGCGTGTAATGAAACAGCTTGTAGCCCCGGCTTTGCGCCTCAAGGCTCATGGCGAAGGTCGAATCGCCGGAAATGTTGATGGAGGAAACGTGGTCCATCTGGACGGCGACATTGGTAATCTTTGCCATGGTCTCTCTCTTGCTAAATGTGATCGAGATGTAGGATGACCCGACGCTGAACGCAACGTCTTGCGCGTAATTTCTACAGCTTCAAAGCCCTGCGCTAAAGCCGCCACGCAATGCATTACGCAGGCGGTAAAGGGTCGCCAATGGTCCCGGAAATGGTTTGCGCAAAAAGGCAATCTTGCGCACATAGGTTTCAATGCGCCAGGTGGCCCAGGTGCCCCCTTTGAAATAGGCTATATCACCAATCCGCAAGGTGCGTTCAGTGCCATCCTCAGCGGTGACATGCACTTCGCCTTCCTGAATCACCACCGTTTCATCCCAGCCGAAATACCAGCGAAAGATGCCTGCGGTACAATCCCACACAGCCGTTGAAGAGGCCTCATCAGCACTTTGCGAGTGATTGCCCACTCGCGCCTGCGGATCACCTTCCAAAATCCAGTCGGGATTGATGGGCGCAGGCTTAAGCTCAACACCATAGGCATGGGCTGCCACCAAAGGCGGCGCATCGTCGTTGAACCTCAACCGTGGCATTGCCATCACAACACCCGCAAGCCCGGCAATGAGCATTCTGATTGGCATGATACTCCCCTGACACCCCCTATCATAAAACAGGGAGTATCAGGGAAAGTTCAAGCACAACTTAACAGATGAGGCCAAATTGTCTCTATTTATGCACCAACATTAACCGAATCGGCCCCAATCACCATACGCGCCTCATGAAAGGGCACATCGATGCGGCGACCATCACGGTCAAAGAAATGCAGACGCTCTGGCCGGATGCCCAGACGCAGTTCATCACTCAGCTCAACATCCACCGGCAGCGTGGCGCACAAAGCCTGATCGCCGACAAAACCATGCACAAGGCGCACCGCACCCAGTTCTTCAACATAATCCACCTTGAACGGCAGGTAAGGCTGGCCAGAGGTGGCAATGGTGAGGTCTTCGGCACGAACACCCACGGTGACCTCGCCGCTGTAGGAGGCCACGCCATCAAAGGTAAAGCTGATGGGCCAGAGCGACAGGCGGTTGCCATCCAACCGGGCGGTCAGAAGGTTCATGGCAGGCGAGCCGATGAAGCTGGCCACGAAGGTTGAGGCGGGCTTGTTATACACTTCCAAAGGCGTGCCAATCTGCTCGATCCGCCCACCATTGAGCACCACCAGACGATCGGCCAGCGTCATGGCTTCCAACTGGTCGTGGGTGACGTAAATCGACGTGGTGGCCAGACGGCGCTGGAGTTTGCGGATTTCCACCCGCATCGACACGCGCAATTTGGCATCAAGGTTGGACAGCGGCTCGTCAAACAAAAACACCGCAGGCTTGCGCACAATCGCACGGCCCATGGCCACGCGCTGGCGCTGCCCGCCAGAAAGCGCACGCGGCTTGCGGTCCAGATAAGGCTCCAATTGCAGCATGCGAGCGGCTTCAGCGACGCGGGCGTCAATCTCGTCCTTCGGGGTTTTGCGGTTTTTCAGGCCATAGGCCAGATTTTGCCGCACGGTCATATGCGGATAAAGCGCATAATTCTGAAACACCATGGCGATGTCGCGGCCTGCCGGTTCAACCGTGTTGACCACACGATCGGCAATGCGCACCACACCTTCCGAGATGCTTTCCAATCCGGCCACCATGCGCAGCAGCGTGGACTTGCCACAGCCGGATGGACCGACCAGCACGATGAATTCGCCGTCATTGATCTGGATGTCCACGCTGTTCACAGCACGCACACCGCCGTCATAGATCTTGGAGACCTGATTGATATCGATGGAAGCCATTGGACTGTCCTTTACTTGTCGGTTTCGGTGAGGCCCTTGATGAACCAGCTCTGGAACACCACCACGATGACAATCGGGGGCAACATAGCGAGCACGGCCATGGCAAAGGCTTCGTTGTAATCGGGAATTTGTGCGCCCACCCAGACCTGAAGGATCTGCTTGATACCGCGCATCAGCGTGTAGAAATTCTCATCGGTCGTCATCAGCATCGGCCAGAGATACTGGTTCCAGCCATAAACGAACATGATGATAAACACCGCCGCAATCATGGTGCGCGACAGCGGCACCAGAATGTCGATCAGGAATTTGAACGGGCCAGCCCCATCAATACGCGCGGCTTCCAACAGTTCTTCTGGCACGGATTTGAAAAACTGCCGGAAGAAGAAGGTGCCGGTGGCAGAAGCCAAAAGCGGCAGAATCAAACCGGTGTAGGAGTTCAAAAGGCCCAGCTCACTCGCCACTTTGTAGGATGGCATGATACGCACTTCCAGCGGCAACAGCAGCGTGGTGAAGATGATCCAGAACGCCAGCGTGGCAAAGCGAAAGCGGAAATAGACAATGGCGTAAGCAGCCATCATCGACAGCACGATCTTGCCAATCGCAAATCCAAGGCCGAGGATCAGCGAATTGATCAACATGTTGAGACCCGTGACCTTGCCATTAAAGCCGGTCTGAGCAAACAACACCTTATTATAGGTTTCGCCGAGGTGTCCGCCCATGGAGAGCATCAAGCCCTTTTGGTGGATTTCGGCCGCCGTGTGTGATGACGTGGTAAAGGCCACAACCAGTGGACCGAGCATGACAACGACGCCGAGCAGCAAGATCACATGGTCGAAGAGTTTGGTTTTATACATGGTCTTCTCCTCAACCGTAGTGGACGCGCCGCTCGATGAAGCGGAACTGGATCATTGTTAAAACCAGCACGACGACCATCAGGATCACCGACTGCGCCGAGGAAGAACCAATGTCATTGCCACGGAAACCATCGGTGTAGACCTTATAAACCAAGGTAATCGGGTTATCCGCGGGCTTGTCCTTGACGATCACATCAACCACACCAAACGTATCAAAAAGCGAATAGGTCATGTTGACGACCAGCAGGAAGAAGGCGGTGGGCGTCAGAAGCGGCATGGTCACGGTCCAGAACCGGCGGGTGCCGGAGCGGCAATCCAGTGTGGCGGCTTCGCGCACCGAGGCCGGAATGCCTTGCAGGCCCGACAGGATGAAGATGAAATTGTACGGAATCTGGTTCCACACCGCGATGGCCACCATGGCAAAGGCGGTGTCGAAATAATTCAGGCCCACCTTCATGTCCCAGCCAAACAGGGCGACGAATTTCACAAAGGGGCCGATGTGCTGATCAAAGAACATCATGCCGATCAGGCCCGCTACCGGCGGCGCAATGGCATAGACGACGATCAGCAGGGTTTTATAGGCCGATTGCCCCCGGATCACGGCATCAGCCTTGACGGCGAGCAACGTTCCAATGGACAGCACCAGAAAG
>CAJYRE010000292.1 GCA_913776675.1 Rhizobiaceae bacterium | reverse complement strand
GCGCTCAACAATGGCCGCATGGGGTATGCGCGGCTGGCATCCAAGGGAAAATAGGCCGCAGCCATTGTGTTTAGGCCACTATGACTTACATGACGGCAAAGCGTTGATCTGAAAAAAGGCAGGAACGAGATGGCGGGTCTCTTGAAGCGGTTGGTGCCCAAACGGTTTCGCAAGGCGGAAATCGTCATTCCCGTGGTGCAATTGCATGGCGCGATCATGAGCGGAGGCAGCCGGTTTCGTCCTGCGCTCAATCTGGCCCAGGTCGGGCCTTTGCTGGAAAAAGCCTTCAAATATAAGGATAGTCCGGCGGTTGCCCTCTCTATCAATTCTCCGGGTGGCTCTCCCGTGCAATCGCGCATGATCTATCAGCGCATCCGCACGCTGGCCGAAGAACACGCCAAGACCGTTCTGGTATTTGTTGAGGATGTGGCAGCCTCCGGCGGTTACATGATCGCCATTGCGGGCGATGAAATCATTGCCGATCCCACATCGATTGTCGGCTCGATCGGCGTTGTGTCCGGTGGTTTCGGTTTTCCCGAGCTGTTGAAGAAAATCGGCGTGGAGCGGCGCGTTTATACCGCGGGTGAAAACAAGGTGATGCTGGACCCGTTTCAGCCAGAAAAAGCGGGCGACATTGAATATCTGAAAACCCTTCAGCTCGATATTCATGAGGTGTTTATTGACATGGTCAAGCAGCGGCGCGGGATCAGGCTTTCCGATGATCCGGCCGTGTTTTCCGGCCTGTTCTGGACCGGGCGCAAAAGCTTTGAACTGGGGCTGATTGATGGCTTGGGCAGCGTGCGCGAAACCATCCGCGACCGGTATGGAAAATCCGCGAGACTGGAGCTTGTTGCACCCGCCAAGGGACTGTTTGGCCGCAAGCCTGGCGTGGGGGCGGTTGCCCAGCCCGAACAAATCGCGGCAGCGGCCGCTTCAGGCCTTGCGGAAACCCTCGAAGACAGGGCATTGTGGGCGCGTTTCGGACTTTGAAAGCAATCAATCATCATGACGCGCATTGTGTTTTTCCTGCTCCTGATCGGGGCCTGCTACTGGTATTATCGGCGGTTCACTCTGGATGCGGAAAAACTGGCACGTCGAGCGCGGCAAAAAGAGCGTGAGCGTGAAACAGGTGCCATTGCCACGCTGGTGAAAGATCCGAAAACCGGAGAATATCGCATTCAGGATGAATGATGGATCACAGGTTTTGCCCGGATGAGGGCGCAAGCCTTGCGCCACACTCTTGACCATCAAGACATGTCGTGGCAGGTCATTCCATCGATATTGACCTATCCCACGATTGGCTGATCACACAATTGGCCGTGAAAACATGATGCAGGTTCCCATGACGACTTCTATCGCCCCGCATATGGACCCCAAGCGCTCCTTTCAGGCGCTGATCCTGACGCTGCACAATTACTGGGCCGATAAGGGCTGCGCCGTGCTGCAACCCTATGATATGGAAGTGGGGGCGGGTACCTTTCACCCGGCAACCACGCTGCGCGCCCTTGGCCCCAAGCCGTGGAAGGCCGCTTACGTGCAGCCGTCCCGCCGCCCGTCCGATGGCCGCTATGGCGAAAACCCCAACCGTTTGCAGCATTATTACCAATATCAGGTGATTCTGAAGCCAAACCCCTCCAACCTGCAAGAGCTGTATCTCGGATCCTTGAAGGCCATTGGCCTTGATCCTTTGCTGCACGATGTGCGCTTTGTGGAAGACGACTGGGAAAGCCCGACATTGGGGGCCTGGGGTCTGGGCTGGGAATGCTGGTGCGATGGCATGGAAGTGTCGCAGTTCACCTACTTTCAGCAGGTCTGTGGCATTGAATGCTCGCCTGTTGCGGGTGAATTGACCTATGGTCTGGAGCGTTTGGCCATGTATGTGCAGGGCGTGGACAATGTTTATGACCTGAACTTCAATGGCCGCGAAGGCGAAGAGAAGATTTCTTACGGCGATGTGTTCTTGCAGGCCGAGCAGGAATATTCGCGTCATAACTTCGAATTTGCCAATACCGAAATGCTGCTGCGCCATTTCACTGACGCCGAAAAAGAATGTCAGGCCTTGCTTGCAGCGGGTGCCCCCGGCGACAATGACAATCAGCGCCTGCACAAATGCGTTTTCCCGGCCTATGACCAGTGCATCAAAGCATCCCACGTGTTCAACCTGCTGGATGCGCGCGGGGTGATTTCGGTGACAGAACGCCAGAGCTATATTTTGCGCGTGCGCACACTGGCCAAGGCCTGCGGCGAGGCATTTTTGTTGACCGATGCCGGTGGCGTCAACTTTGTTGCGGCGGCGTGATGTCATCGAGATGAGGGTGGCCGATGCAGCTTGAAACCCTCCTGAAACAGTTAACGTGGTTGCGGCGCGGATGGCTGGTTGCTGCCGCGATCACGGGTGTTTTGTACGGCTTGCTCATTCCGTTTTATCTCTACACGGCATGGGTGCAATATGTGGTGGTGGCCACAGGCGTTGCCACCCATACCGGCGTCAATGGCTGGCTGGTGCGCCTGATGGCCCGCTGGGCCGGGCTGATGGATGCCAGCATTATCGTCTTTCAGGTCATCGGGATGGTTTTGTGGTTTGGCTGGCTGTGGTTTTCCAGCCGCTTTGCTGTCCAACTGGGTAACCCGGTAAAGCTGCGCTTTAACATTGTTCTGATTGCGGTTTTCTGG
>CAJYRE010000291.1 GCA_913776675.1 Rhizobiaceae bacterium | reverse complement strand
GCCGCATTGGTGGCCGCGGCCACCACCTCAGGCGCGCCGGATGAGAAAAACGGCTTGCCCGTATCGTCCAGAATGAGGGCGGCGCGGAAATCACGATCGGTTTCAGCCGGCTGGAATGTATCCTTGGCCAGCGCCTTGTCGAATTGCCACATGGCGGTGGCTGCGCCCGATGTGGCCATGGCGGAGGTCAGATTGACCTTCTGCTGGAAGGCATTGTTGATGCTGGCGGTGCGCGCCCAGCCGGAATAGGCCGCCATTGCCCCAAGACCAATGACGATAATGGCCAGAGACGGCACCATAACCTGTGTGCGAATGGATCTGCTTTTCATCATTGTGCCGCATCCTGCAAAGGGGGTCAGATTGGGAAAGGGGGATGGTGTTGAACTGCGATTGTTGTTCTGGGCCGACTGGAACGTTTCACGGAAACAGTGACACGCTCCAACTCTTTGTTTTCACGCATTTATTTGAGAAAGCGCGATACACTTTTCTCAGATAAATGCTCTATTGTTTGGGATCGAACCAGTATTGCGCATCGGCAATGGCAAGATCCTCGGGGAAGTTCGGATTGGGAATCTTGATGACCGTTCTGTTTTTAAGATCGCCCTTTGTCAGCGCCAGATTGACATCGGGGTCGGACAGAAACAGCGCATTATAGCTGCCATCCTTCCAGGCAATTTCGAGGCCGCGCAAAATGTCATCCCGCAGCTTCTTCTTGTTTTTATTGACATAAAACGTGTTGCTGGAGGGGTATTGCAACAGAATGGTTTTTTCCACAGCCAAGCCCGGCGTGTTTTTCACCTCAACGGCCTGTTCTTTCAGCGCTTCAAATGCACCGCGGGCGAAATGGTCGCCGCGGCGGCCCATGGTCATGCGGTAGAGGTTTTTGGCAGCCCCGGTGCGCACCGTCAGTCCGGCCTTACGCAGCACATCCACATCGGCCCAACCCAATCCCTGAAGGGCGATGAATTTTTTCAGATCATCAAGGGTTTTGACCTGACTGAACTCATTCTGGCGGGCACCGTCGATGAGCAGGATACGCATGCCCAAGAGACCGCGATCAATGGGGAAGGGGACAGACAGCAGCTTTTCCGAAGTCGCTTTCGAAGGGGATGCCCACAGAATGTCGATTTTTCCGCCATTGGCAATGGCCTCTGCCGTGCCGCCGCTGGTGCTATAGCCCACGGGCGATGGTGTCAGCACATAGGGATTGCCAATTTTTTGCAATGCCAGTTGCAGGGCTTTAAAACCCAGCGTTTGTTCTTTGCCGCCGGTTGAATTGTAATAAATGATTTGCGCATCTTGAGCTTGTGCTGTTGCGGCAAAGCTTGCGAAGACAGTCACAATGATAAGAACGGCTCTGCCAAGCATGTCATGATCCCAAGATTACACTAGTTGCTTGATTAGGCAGTCTTATTTAATTTTTCCTGAAAAAAGCCGCAATTCGGAACAGAATTCCTGAAAATATTCTGCGAAAGGTATATTTTATTAAGTTCGAATGTACGTATGCTCATCTGCGCAATATCAGGATCGTGGAGGTGCGACAAAAGAAAGTGCTCTAGCTCTTGGTGGCAAACCACAGCATATGGCGCACACCGCCGCGTTTGCCATTGGCGCGCACTGTCACTTCCTCGGCTTTGAAGCCTACCTGTCGCAGACGGCGGGTGAAGGTGGAATCCGGCCCGGATGACCATACGGCCAGCACACCTTTGGGGCGCAAGGCCGCTTTGGCGGCATTCAGACCGCTCAAGTCATAGAGACTGTCATTGGAGGCACGGGTCAGGCCATCGGGTCCGTTATCAACATCCAGCAAAATGGCATCGTAATGTTGCGTACGGGAGCGGATCAACGCCCCCACATCACCGATATGAATATCCACGCGGGGATCATCCAGACTGCCCTGATGAATGGCGGCCATCGGGCCACGCGCCCAGCCCACCACCTCCGGCACCAGTTCGGCCACGGTTACTTTGGCGTCTTGTGGCAAAACGCCCAGAGCTGCCCGCAAGGTAAAGCCCATGCCCAGCCCGCCAATCAGCATCGCCGGATTGCTGCGCCCGGCAATGCGCTCCCAGGAAAGGGTTGCCAGCGCCTCTTCCGATCCCTTCAACCGGCTGTTCATCAACTCGTTTGAGCCCAGCATGATCGAAAATTCGCTGCCGCGCTGTTTCAGGCGCAAATCACCCGCGTCTCCGGGAATGGTGGCACGGTCAAGCTGCACCCAAGGAAGCATGGTATGGTCTCATCATCGGTTTCATCGTTCGTCCTCTGGTACTGATCCTTGAGAGACTTGGCAATAAAACTCTGTTGCCGGCTGCGCTTTCAGCGACCCAACCTACTGCATAATTCCTTAAATCGGAATCGATTTAAGGAGAAAATTATGCAGCAGATGAAAAGTGTTACAGCGTCCTTTGTGCGCCATATTTGGCGCACGGCGCTGTAGAGCATTTCAGTGTTTATTAGAAACACTGAAATGCTCTAACTCTTTGTTTTTACGCATTTCCGGACGAAAAACCGCTAGGCACTTTTCTCAGGTCAATGCTCTAGCCCATCCGTTCCGACGCATAGGAGCCGGGGCTGGCCGGAAACACAATGGTGCGGTTGCCGCTGATGAAGGTGCGGCGGTGGATATGGGCGTGAATGGCGCGCGCCAACACTTGCGCTTCCACATCGCGGCCAATGGAGACGTAATCCTCGCTGGATTGGGCATGGGTGACACGCGCTACGTCCTGCTCGATAATCGGGCCTTCATCGAGATCGGCCGTGACGTAATGGGCGGTGGCCCCAATCAGTTTTACGCCGCGTTCAAACGCCTGTTTGTAAGGGTTTGCGCCCTTGAAACTGGGCAGGAAAGAATGGTGGATATTGATGATCTTGCCCGACATTTCCTTGCAGAGCGCATCCGAGAGCACCTGCATGTAACGCGCCAGCACCACCAGATCGGCCTTGGTATCGCGCACCACCTGCAACAGCTTGGCTTCGGCCTCTGGCTTGTTGTCCTTGGTGACGGGAATATGGAAGAACGGAATGTCGTGATTGACCACCAGTTTCTGATAATCAAGGTGGTTGGAGATCACGCCGACAATATCGATGGGCAGCGCGCCAATGCGCCAGCGATAGAGCAGGTCATTGAGGCAATGGCCAAAGCGCGACACCATCAAAATCACCTTCATCCGCTTGGATGCATCGTGCATTTCAAAGGTCATGGCAAAGCGCTCGGCAATCGGGGCAAAGCCCTGTGTGAGGGCTTCAAGGCCTGTGCCTTGTTCCGAGATAAACGAAATGCGCATGAAAAACTGGCCACCATCCAGATCATCAAACTGCGAGCTATCAACAATATTGCAGCCCTGCTCGGCCAGATAACTGGAAATTGCCGCAACAATCCCTCTGGTGGAGGGGCAGGCAACGGTCAGCACAAATTTCATCACACAATCCTTGGCATCGATGCACAGAATGGTCCCGAAATGGTTCGGGACCGGGGAATGGGTTTTGATCTGGAAGGCGTCAAATGTCCAGTGTTGTCTGGTGCTCCCATGGGGTGAATTGTGAACAATAGCTTGTCCACTCGCCATGCTTGAGTTTCAGATAGGCGCTCGAAAACGCCGTCCCCAACGCCTGCTGCAGTTCCGTGTCGTCCTCATAGGCGCGCAAAGCATCCAGAAGATTGAGCGG
>CAJYRE010000290.1 GCA_913776675.1 Rhizobiaceae bacterium | reverse complement strand
TAAAGACTATATACACAGCGATTCTCTGTCTTTCTAACGGGACAGGGTGATTTTAAGACGCGATGATACCGGAAATACCGTTCATAATGAGGAACCAATGACACAGCAGCCGCAGACTGAGCATAGCGCGGGGCCGTTGGTTGATCGCCGTCCCAACAGCGGGGCCGCGATGAGAGTTATCATTCTGGCAATTGTGTCGCTGGCGGCTGCCGGTGCGCTGGTGGCATTGCGCAACTCGCTCGACAATCAAATTGTGCTGGGTGTGCTGGGTGTGCTGGCCATTGTCGGCATTTTCTTTCTGGTTGCGGCGTTTATCGGTTTTATTGAGGTTATGCCGCAAACGCCGTCTGATGGCCTTGGTCGCGCTTTTCTGGATAGCCAGAGCGAAGGCACGCTGATTACGGACTCCCGCGGCCATATCGTGTATGCCAACGCTGCCTATGGCCGCATGACGGGCGCGCGCCGCGCCACGGACGTTCAGACGCTGGAAGTGTTGCTTTCTCGTCACCGTGAGGCCGGTGAGGCGCTGTATCGGTTGATCAATGGCTTGCGGGAAGACCGGGACGGTTATGAAGAGTTTCGTCTGCTCAAGCCGCTTGGTCCGGTGTCTGAAAATGGCTCAGGTGCGCATTGGTATCGCTTGCGTGCCCGCAAACTCATGGGCCCCGGAAGCCATAAAGGTCTGCAAATCTGGCAGTTTGCTGACATTACCACCGAGCGGGATGATCAGGAGCGGTTTTTCAAGGAATTGCAAAACGCCATCGATTATCTGGATCATGCCCCTGCCGGGTTCTTTTCTGCGGGCCGCAAGGGTGAGATTTTCTATCTCAACGCCACGCTGGCGGAATGGCTGGGCATTGATCTGACACAATTTTCGCCGGGTTCGATCTATTTGAAGGATCTGGTTGCGGGTGAAGGCATGGCCTTGATCCAATCGGTCCAGGCTGAGCCGGGCCTTTCCAAAACAGCCACCCTGGAACTGGACTTGCGCCGTGCCGATGGTCGCAGTTTTCCGGCCCGTCTGGTGCATCGCGTTCGCTCGGCCCGTGATGGTGCGCCCGGCGAGAGCCGCACCATTGTGTTGGCTCGGCAGGAGGCAACCACGGGCGATCGGTCGGATTCATCGGCATCCTTGCGCTTCACGCGGTTTTTCAACAATACACCGATGGCTATTGCCTCTGTGGATGGACAAGGCCGGATTTTGCGCACCAATGCGCCGTTCCTGAAGTTTTTCTCCGGTGTTGTGTCGCGCGATGACATTGATCGCAAGGCCAAGCTGGACGCTGTGCTGCATGAAAACGAACGCAGCCATTTTGAGGATGCCTTGTCCGCTGCCCGTGACCGGCAGGTGGATATTGCCCCGATTGATTCCCGCCACCCGCTGGATGATAACCGCCACTTCCGCTTTTACGTCAATGCTGTCATTGATCAGAGTGATGAAGCGCCGGAAGAGGCCGCAATTGTCTATGCTGTGGATGTGACCGATCAAAAGGCGCTGGAAAACCAGATGGCCCAAACGCAGAAAATGAATGCGGTCGGCACATTGGCGGGTGGTATTGCCCACGATTTCAACAATGTTCTAACAGCTATTCTGTTGTCATCCGACCATCTTTTGCTGCAGGCGCGCCCCTCGGATTCGAGCTTTGCCGATCTGATGGAAATCAAGCGCAACGCCAACCGTGCCGCAGTGCTGGTGCGCCAGCTTCTGGCCTTTTCTCGCAAGCAGACCATGCGGCCAACCGTGCTTAACTTGACGGATGTGATTGGCGATTTGCGCATGTTGGTGGATCGGTTGATTTCCGGCACCAATGTGAAGCTTTTCGTGGATTATGGCCGTGATCTGTGGGCGGTGCGGGCTGATCTGTCACAGTTCGAGCAGGTGCTGATCAATCTTTGCGTCAATGCTCGGGATGCGATGCCGCAGGGTGGACGCATCACCATCACCACCCGCAATGTCTCCGGTGCTGAAGCCTTGGCGTTCAATTACCGTGGTTTGCCAGGTGAAGAATTTGTTCTGATTGAAGTTGAGGATACCGGCACAGGCATTGAGCCGGACATCATTGACAAGATTTTTGAGCCCTTCTTCACCACCAAGGATGTGGGCAAGGGAACAGGGCTTGGGCTTGCCATGGTATATGGTATTATCAAGCAATCCGGTGGTTATATCTATCTGGACTCCGAAGTGGGGGTGGGCACGGTGTTCCGCATCTTCCTGCCGCGCTATTCCATTGAGACGCCAGCCATCTCCACCTTGGATGCCGAGGCCAAGGCCGATGCCGCCAAGCAGGCGCAGCAACCTGCGGAACCCGAAAAGGCTAAGGAACCCGAAGATCTGACTGGAAATTCCGCTGTCGTGCTGCTGGTGGAAGATGAAGATGCCGTGCGGCGTGGCGGCAAACGCATGCTGGAAACGCGCGGCTATACCGTGCATGAGGCCTGCTCTGGTGTTGAAGCGCTGGACATCATGGAAGAACTGCAAGGCAAGGTGGACATCGTTGTATCTGACGTGGTGATGCCCGAAATGGATGGTCCTTCATTGCTGAAAGAATTGCGCAAGAACTATCCTGATCTGAAGTTCATCTTTGTATCTGGTTATGCCGAAGATGCGTTTGCGCGCAATCTGCCTGCTGATGCCAAATTCGGTTTCTTGCCCAAGCCGTTTTCCCTGAAGCAATTGGCCATTGCCGTGCGCGAAATGCTGGATGCATGACGGTGCAAGCCTTTTGCATCCTCCCTGTGGCAGATTTTACAATAAAAAGCCGAAGATGGAGCGTAGTACTCTTTTCACGATCTGATCATTGCGAATGGGAAAATGGCGATAATTTGTGTTCTTCAAGTTGGCAGCCAGCACAATATGGGGGGCTGCTTCTGCAAGCTGGTTGAACACAATCCACGAATTGTCATAGTCACCGCAGAGGTTGAGATAGCCCATATAGCTGAGGAGCCCAAGATTGTTTTCTGGGTTATCTATCCAGACGTTCCGATAGATATGTTGTGCTTCCTGCAGTTGGCCATAGGATGCCAGCGCTTTTGCGAGGTGTAGCTGAAATTCTATTTCTTTTTTGTCGCAGCTTACGGCTTTTCTGAAAAGCTCCAATCGTTGCCTTTTTGCTATATATGGCAAGTTCATAGCTTTATTGGCCAGAAAATGTGCGGATTTCTCTGAATTTATAGCAATATCATGCTGTAATTTTTCAATGTCCAGTCTGCCTTCAATAATTCGAATTAAAGTATCATCAAGCAATCCAATCTGCTTGAGCATAAAAATACTGTAATGCCCGCTGTATTTCATTCTTATGTGGTATGTTTGACTGAGAGGCGCGATCATTTCGGCATGTCTGCGATCATCTATCAGAGGATCATAAAAAAGATAGGTTTCAGTCAGAGGATTGACGGCAAGATGTTCCATGCAATGTGATAATTGAGACCGATGGTGCTTCCAACGTTTTTCCCAGGGAACCACTTCTTGCTTCATGCTATATTGAGGTGAGAAGGCGATAACTTTCTGAGCATTCAAGGCACCAGAAAATCGATAGGCCGCATAGCCGCCCATGCTGCTGCCATAGGTGATGACAGGCGTATCAACCGGTATATTTTTCCGTACCAAAGCGAGCGCTTCCCGCATTTCTGGAAAATGATACCAAGCATTCTTTTTATGAATAAAATGATAGGCAGAAATACCTTTTTGGTTGAGATAATCTTCCGCAAATCCTTTTCGGTCTGCAACCGGTTCATCAATAAGAGCATCGAAGGTGACAACGACCGGGTTTGAAGGTTTTCCTTCAACATAAAATACGTCAATATTTTCAGATGCGAAAACCTTTTTACGCACCGATATTCCTTCAGCATTTGATTTTATATGATGGCAATCTTTATTTTCCCCAAAAGGCTTAAACCTTTTGGGGAAAAGTATCGGGTGCTTATCAGCTCATCGCCACGGCAATTTCCGCAGCCAGTCGTGCATTGTTTTCCACCAGAGCAATATTGGTGGTCAGGCTACGGCCTTCCGTGAGTTTGAAGATCGCATCCAGCATGAATGGCGTGACGGCTTTGCCGGTAATCTCTTCCCGCTCGGCGCTGGCCAGCGCCCGGCCAATGTAGATTTCCATTTCTTCGCGCGAGATTTCATGCTCTTCCGGCACGGGATTGGCAATCAACATACCGCCGTCAATGCCCAGTTGATCGCGCACTTTCTGGAAATTGGCAATCGCAGCCGGGCTCTCCAATGTGAGCGGGCTCTTCAGGCCGGATTCGCGCGACCAGAAAGCCGGAAACTCTTCGCTGTCGTAGGTGACAACGGGCACACCGCGGGTTTCCAGCACTTCCAGCGTTTTAGGCACATCAAGAATGGATTTTGCACCAGCGCAGACCACAATCACCTTTGTGCGGGCCAGCTCTTCCAGATCGGCGGAAATATCAAAGCTTTCTTCCGCACCACGATGCACGCCGCCGATGCCGCCCGTGGCAAAAACGCCGATATTGGCACGGGCCGCCGCAATCATGGTGGCTGCCACGGTGGTGGCACCCGACCGGCGCTCGGCAATGGCAAATGCCAGATCGGCCCGCGATACTTTCATCACGTTTTTCAATTGCGCCAGTTTTTGCAATTGATCGTCTTCCAGACCGATATGCAAAACACCCTCGATTACGGCAATGGTTGCCGGCACAGCACCACCATCACGGATAATGGCTTCAACGCTTTTCGCCATATCCACATTTTGCGGATAGGGCATGCCATGGGTGATGATGGTGGATTCCAGCGCAACAATCGGCGCGTTGCGGGACTTTGCGGCCGCAACTTCATGCGAATAGACGATGGGCAAGAGAGGGGAGATGGCTCGTGTCATAAACTGTCCACTTATTTGTCAGGTAAGAGCGCTTGGCTCGGGAATATGGCCAAGGCGCGCAGTGAGGCGCTCAGGCGTCAGGTCTTCGGCTGTTGCATGAGGAGATAGCAGGGTCAGCCCCGCCAAGGCAACACCATGTCTCAGGGCTTCTGCCAAAGTTTTACCTTGCACCAGTTGGAAAAGGCTTCCAGCACACAGTGAATCGCCAGCTCCGGTGACATCCACAACGGAATCCAGAAGCGGTGGCGTGAGAGAAAAGGCATCCTTTTCATGAAAACCGATAACCGGCCCGGAGCCATTGGTGATCACGCCGCCTTTCAACCCGATTTTGCGCAACAGGTCTGGCCATTGTGCGGGATCGTCTGGTGCTGCGGCCGTCAGCGTTCTGGCTTCGGCGCTGTTCATGAAAAGATAATCCATCATCGTCAGGCAATTCTTGTAACGCACGACTTTAGCCGGCGAAATGCCAATGCCGATCAATGGTTTTCCAAGGGTTTTGGCCTGCTGGGCAATGGTTTCCAATGTCTCTTGCGGCAGGTTTGCATCCACCAAAATGGCTTTTGAAGCAGCCAGTGATTCGCGCACGGCCCGTATCTTTAGACGCCGCGGTGTAAACAGCCGATACAGTTCC
Organism: Rhizobiaceae bacterium; assembly: GCA_913776675.1. Lineage (GTDB taxonomy): Bacteria > Pseudomonadota > Alphaproteobacteria > Rhizobiales > Rhizobiaceae > Allorhizobium. Next base: position 8,368 of record CAJYRE010000290.1, on the reverse strand, counting down.
ATATCGGCAACCGCGATCACCAGATTTCCGTCCCGCTCCAGAATGGCGGTATAGCTTGGGGTGACCCTGTCCAGAAAGGTGAAGGGTCGGTCGTCAACGCCCGCATCTTTGGCGGCATCTGCAACACGCTGGCCAATGGCATCGCCACCGCGCGGTGAAATCATCGAAACCTTCAGGCCGAGACGCGCTAAAGATCGGGCCGCATTGAAACCGCCGCCGCCCGGCTCTTCAATCCAGTGACCGGGATTGCTCGCCCCAGGAGCGGTTTCGCCATCAATTCTGCCCCGCCGATCAATATGTGCGCCGCCTAGAACAATTACATCGATTTCCATGCGCGAGGTCTCCAGAATCATTCAATTTCGAATCAACAATGTTCTCGTCGGCTGCTTTTAAAAGCATTGTCAGCCTTGTTTCCATGTCTGCTAAATGTATGGAAACATTACAAGAACAAAAGTAAATTTTGAAAGTGAACACAAATATTTAAGGAAGGCTTGAAAATAAAGAACAAACCATGTACATATTCGTCGTGCCCAGTTTCGTTGCCTACGCGGCTTCAATAACCTAAAGGTGTTTCAAATGTCACAAAATTCTTTGCGGCTCGTAGAGGACAAATCGGTGGATAAAAGCAAGGCATTGGAAGCGGCTCTGGTGCAGATTGAGCGATCGTTCGGTAAGGGATCGATCATGAAGCTGGGCGCGAATGAGAAAATCGTTGAGGTGGAAACGGTATCGACCGGCTCTCTCAGTCTCGATATTGCGCTCGGAATTGGTGGACTTCCCAAGGGACGTATCATCGAAATCTACGGACCTGAAAGCTCCGGTAAGACCACTCTTGCGCTGCAAACCATTTCAGAAGCGCAGAAAAAGGGCGGCGTTTGTGCCTTTGTGGATGCAGAACACGCTCTTGACCCGGTTTATGCTCGTAAGCTTGGAGTTGATTTGCAAAACCTGCTGATCTCGCAGCCAGACACCGGTGAGCAGGCTTTGGAAATTACCGACACTCTGGTGCGCTCCGGTGCCATTGATGTGCTGGTTGTTGACTCTGTGGCTGCCTTGACACCAAAGGCCGAAATCGAAGGTGAGATGGGTGACAGTCTGCCGGGCATGCAGGCGCGCTTGATGAGTCAGGCGCTGCGCAAGCTCACGGGTTCCATCTCGCGCTCGAACTGCATGGTGATCTTCATCAACCAGATCCGTATGAAGATTGGCGTGATGTTCGGCTCGCCCGAAACCACGACAGGCGGTAACGCTCTGAAGTTTTATGCCTCTGTACGCCTTGATATTCGCCGTATCGGGGCGGTGAAGGACCGGGAAGAGGTTGTTGGTAACCAGACTCGCGTCAAGGTCGTGAAAAACAAGATGGCTCCTCCGTTCAAGCAGGTTGAGTTTGACATCATGTATGGTGAAGGTGTGTCCAAGACCGGCGAGCTTGTCGATCTGGGTGTGAAGGCTGGCATTGTTGAAAAATCCGGTGCCTGGTTCTCTTACAACAGTCAGCGGCTTGGGCAGGGGCGTGAAAATGCCAAAACCTTCCTGCGTGACAATCCGGCGGTTGCGAATGATATTGAAATGGCGTTGCGCCAGAACGCCGGTCTGATTGCCGAGCGCTTCCTTGAAAATGGTGGCCCGGACTCGGAAGACGCGCTGGGTGGTGACGACGCATAATGTCGTTTTGATACTTGTGATTTGGTGGAACGGCCGGAGTTTTATCTTCGGCCGTTTTTTTGACACAGACTGGACAGGCGGCATTCCGGGCGATAAAAGCCGTTGTTTTCTGATGTTTGTCCGTGAGCGGACAATGATGACCAAGGGCACCTCATGAGCGGCGTAAACGATATTCGATCGACATTTCTGAATTACTTCAAGTCCAATGGTCATGAGGTCGTCGCATCGAGTCCGCTTGTGCCTCGCAATGACCCGACATTGATGTTTACCAATGCGGGCATGGTGCAATTCAAGAATGTGTTCACGGGTCTTGAAAGCCGCCCTTATTCCACTGCAGCCACAGCGCAAAAATGCGTTCGCGCTGGTGGTAAGCATAACGATCTGGACAATGTGGGCTATACGGCACGCCACCACACTTTCTTCGAAATGCTCGGCAATTTCTCCTTTGGTGATTATTTCAAGGAAAACGCCATTGAACTCGCCTGGAATCTGATCACCAAGGAATTCGGGGTGGATCGTGAACGCCTGTGCGTGACAGTCTATCATACCGATGATGAGGCTTTCGGCCTCTGGAAGAAAATTGCCGGTTTGCCGGATCATAAGATCATCCGTATTCCCACCAGTGATAATTTCTGGGCCATGGGTGATACCGGCCCCTGTGGTCCTTGTTCTGAAATTTTCTATGATCATGGCGATCATATATGGGGCGGCCCTCCAGGCTCTGCTGATGAAGATGGCGACCGATTCATTGAGATCTGGAACCTGGTTTTCATGCAGTATGAACAGGTGACCAAGGAAGAACGGGTGAATCTTCCGCGTCCGTCGATTGATACGGGCATGGGTCTGGAACGCATTGCTGCTCTGCTCCAAGGCAAGCATGACAATTATGACATCGACCTGTTCCGTGCCCTTATTGATGCTTCGGTTGATCTCACCGGTGTTGCTGCCGAGGGCGAGCGCCGGGCAAGCCATCGTGTTATCGCTGACCATTTGCGTTCGTCCGCGTTTCTGATTGCCGATGGCGTTCTGCCATCCAACGAAGGCCGTGGTTATGTCTTGCGCCGTATCATGCGCCGCGCCATGCGCCATGCCGAATTGCTGGGTGCGCGCGAGCCGATTATTTACAAGCTGCTTCCTGTTCTGGTGCAGCAAATGGGCCGGGCTTATCCAGAGTTGGTACGTGCCGAATCTCTGATTTCCGAAACCATGAAGCTGGAAGAAAATCGCTTCCGTAAGACTTTGGAGCGCGGCTTGTCGCTGTTGTCCGATGCCACGGCCAATCTGTCCAAGGGTGACAGCCTGGATGGCGAGACTGTGTTCAAGCTTTATGATACCTATGGTTTCCCGCTTGATCTGACGCAGGATGCTTTGCGCGCTCGTGGTATCGGTGTTGATATTGCTGGCTTTACCGATGCCATGGAGCGCCAGAAGGCCGAAGCCCGGGCAAGCTGGTCTGGTTCTGGCGACAAAGCAACAGAAACTGTCTGGTTCGAGGTGAAAGACAAGCACGGCGCAACTGAATTTTTGGGCTATTCGGCGGAGAGCGCTGAAGGCGAAATTCAGGCCTTGGTGCTGGATGGCTCTGTGGTTGAAAAGGCCTCTGCGGGTGAAAGCGTGCAGGTGGTGGTCAATCAGACTCCATTCTATGCGGAATCGGGTGGCCAGATGGGTGATACCGGCGAGATTGTCGGTGAGGGCTTTATTCTGGATGTGACAGATACGCAAAAGCGCGGCGAGGGACTGTTTGTCCATGTTGCGTCGGTGCGTGAAGGCACGGTTTCTGCAGGTTCGCCGGTTGTGTTGAACGTGTCCAATGCGCGGCGTTCACGCCTGCGTGCCAACCATTCCGCTACTCATTTGCTGCACGAGGCGCTGCGCGAAGTGCTTGGCACCCACGTTGCCCAAAAAGGCTCGCTGGTTGCTCCGGAACGCCTTCGTTTTGACATTTCCCATCCAAAGCCAATCACAGCCGAAGAGCTGAAGATTGTCGAGGATATGGCCAATGAAATCATCCTGCAAAACGCGCCAGTGACCACCCGTTTGATGGCTGTGGATGATGCTATTGCCGAAGGTGCCATGGCGCTGTTTGGTGAAAAATATGGCGATGAGGTGCGCGTTGTCTCCATGGGCACCGCCGTACGTGGTCCGAAGGCAGGCAAGCCTTATTCTATCGAGCTTTGTGGCGGTACGCACGTATCGGCAACGGGTGACATTGGTCTGGTTCGGCTTTTGTCGGATAGCGCCGTGGGTGCGGGTGTGCGCCGTATCGAAGCGCTGACCGGAGAAACAGCACGCGCCTATCTGTCCGAGCAAGATGAGCGGTTGAAGGCTTTGGCCGGCACACTGAAGGTGCAGCCTGCTGATGTGATTGGCCGTGTTGAAGCCTTGGTGGATGAGCGCCGCAAGCTGGAGCGTGAACTGGCGGATGCCAAGCGCAAGCTGGCCATGGGTGGCGGTGCGGCCGGTGAAGCAGAAGCTCCGCGTGATGTGAATGGCATCAAATTCATCGGCAAACAGCTCTCTGGGATTGACGCCAAGGATCTCAAGGGCATGGTTGATGAAGCCAAGGCTTTGCTTGGTTCTGGTGTTGTTTTGCTGGTGGCTGTCGCAGAAGATGGCAAAGCCAGCGCTGTTGTGGGTGTGACCGCTGATCTGGCTGGCCGGATTTCGGCTGTTGATCTGGTGCGTGTGGCTTCCGTTGCTTTGGGTGGTAAGGGCGGTGGCGGTCGGCCAGATATGGCGCAGGCCGGGGGACCAGACGGTGCAAAGGCTGAAGAAGCTATCGATGCTGTTGCTTCGGCAATCGCAGCATCTTAAGTGCTGATTTGCGATATTACAGCGCCGTGCGCCATATATGGCGCACGGCGCTGTAACACTTTTCTCAGGTAAATGCTCTGCCCTGATCAGGGAAACGGGAATGACGTTTGCCGGAATATACAATAGCAATATGGTGGCGCTCTCGTGAAAACCTATGGTTATTTCGGGAGATGAAATTGTGCAGCAGAATGAAGTCGTAATACGCCTGAGTACGTTGCGTTTTTAATTTTCTCATCAGAAAACAGACCCGCATTGCGGAGATATAGGCGCGTCTCCATTGGTTGTCGATTGGACAAGCCAAGAGATGACATCAGTTTGTGCCGTAAAATCAAACAGATTTTCTTAAAAGAAGCTTTATTACAAAGACTTAAGAAGCTGTGCCGTCTATCAGTCTCTTTTGATACTCATCAACATGTCCCACATATCTGCGCCTGTTTCAAACACCGAGGCATTGGCTGCAAAAGCATGTTCTGAGCTGATCATTCCGGTTATCTCGTTGAGTGGATCAACGTTGGAAGTGTCGGAGTTGGGGGCCGGGGTGCTGACGTGTGTCGTGCTTGCGGAAACACCGGAGGGATTGGTGGAGGAAAGGGCAGTGTTGAGCCGTTTATAACCGGGCGTATCGGCATTTGCGACATTGTTGGCAATATTGGCAACACGTGTTTGCTGCGCCAGCATGCCGGAAACCGCTGTGTTGGTAATGCCTGAAATGCTCATCCGCACGTCCTCTGTTTTTACAGCTTCAATTTAGGTTTGATGACTTACAAAAAACTGAAAATGTAAGCTGAATCTAATCCTCATCAAGCAAGCAATTTTGTCTCGTTTTGGTGTGGTTTGAAAGTCTGCTTATTGTGTATTCAGATCGTTTTTGAAAAAATTCCAAATCTCTGTTGGTGTGTCAAAGTCTCTGTTTCTGCCGCCTGAGGGTGTGTTTAAGTTTAATTCAGGATCGTCGGCCGTGGCCAGGCGTGGCCAACTGTGCCCGCCATTTTCGATTTTATAGAAGCGTAGTGCCGTTCCTGCACTGCATCCAGTCCAGTTGATGACAATGGCCTTTGTCTGATCGTTTTTATGAAGATGCGGCAGTGTGTTGCCTTCATCTTGTTCTTTACAGTGATTGGTCTGCTGCCAGTAGGCAAGCGTTTCTGGCACGGACAGAAACCGCGTAGTTTGCCAAACAGAACCACCATATGGCAGAACTGGATCGCTTGTGCCGTGTATCATCATCACAGGTTTAGGATGGCCCGGCTTGCAGTTTTCAATCTGGCCGTCTGTTATTGGGCTGGCTATGGTTGCAATGGCGGTGATTTTCTCGGGAATCGCACACACAAGGGTAAAGCTCATCAGAGCGCCAAGTGAAAATCCTGTGACATAAATTCTGTTTTTATCGACCAATTGGCGCGCCACCAAATCGTCGATCATTGTATTCAAAAAGCCAACATCATCGACAGGCTGACCATTGATGAGAGGCAATTTGGGGCTTGTCGAGCGCCGATAATTCCACCAGCCGTTGATGGCTTCAGGATAAGCGACGATAAATTTTTGCTGATCTGCAACCCTGTCAAACTCTATGGCCCTCTGGAAGGCTCGCGCATTGTCGTCGGAGCCATAAAGGGCAATGACAAGCGGCGCTGGATGAGTCCCCAGCTTTTCTGGCGTGTGCAGGATAACGGTGCGATCTGCACCCTGCCATTGATAGGATCGCTTCTCATCTGCCTGGGCTGAGGCTATTCCGATCAGACCAAGAAACATCACAAAAATTCTGAGATTTGCTCTTCGCATCGGAATTTTCCATTTTCTGCAACCTGCATGATATTCTTCGACCTTTGGGATTTGTCAATCAGTCTGCACGATGCGCTGTGTGTTTCATGCACCCCCCCTGTTTTGCTTTTGCAAAAAATTTCATCACAGAGAAGTTCACCTCATTCTGTCAGCCACCCATGCGTTTGGGCTTGTTTTCCAAATTTTACAAGATTAAGCGAAACGCGACAAATCAGCCCGATATGGCAACGTACACAATGAACTTTTGACGTTTTACCGCTTCAAACGCGGCAGGTCAGCCCCTGCATCATGCGTTTGGACATTGCCAGCTTCAGCAATCCCAAGGTGAAGGTAACGGTTCAATGTTTGCTGCATATACCGCCATTTCAAAATTAAAAGTTGTGCGACATGAGTGATACGATCGCCGTTGGCAGTTCTGAGAAAAGTCCAGCTCTGGACAAACCACTGCCTGGCCTTTCCTTTTCAAAACCTTCCAGCATCCGTTTGCGTTTTGCGATGGCCGTCACGTTGACGGGCATTTTGGCGGGGCTTGCCGGCATGTGTTTGGCGTTGTTGCTGCATGCCATACAGCATATTGCATTTGGCTACAGTCTGGATGCCGTGATTGGTCACATCAGTTTTCTGGAAGGGGTTCAGGCGGCTCCGCCGTTGCGGCGTTTGTTGGTGCTGCTGGCTGGTGGTGTAGTGGCGGGCGTTGGCTGGTGGCTGGTTTATCGGTTTGGTCGTCCTCTTGTGCCAATCCGCAAGGCTGTTGCCAATCCTGACGTGGAAATGCCTGCCGTGGCCACCATGGGGCACGCCTTGCTGCAGATCATCACCGTTGCGCTCGGATCACCCTTGGGGCGCGAAGTGGCCCCGAGAGAAGTGGGCGCTTTGATTGGCGGGGGGCTGGGCCGAAGCCTTGGGCTGTCGCTGGAGCAGGTGAAAATCCTGATTGCCTGCGGCGCAGGCGCAGGCTTGGCTTCGGTCTATAACGTGCCCTTTGCAGGTGCGCTTTTTGTGATGGAAGTGTTGCTGGTGACTTTCAGCGTGCAAGTGGCCATTCCGGCACTGTTTACCTCGGCGATTGCCGCTTATGTGGCGTGGATTGGCTTGGGCGATGAATCGCAATATGTCCTGCCACCGCTGACAATTGGCGTGTCACTGGTGGCGTGGGCGGCCATCTGCGGGCCGATTTTTGGCATTTGCGGTCTTTATTATGGGCATCTGGCCGCCTGGGCACGCAAGGCGGCACCGCGCAGTTCTGTGCGGATTATTGTCTGGTGTATCGTGGCTTTCGGCATTGTCGGGCTGCTTTCCATGGCCTTTCCGCAGTTGCCGGGGAACGGCAAAGGCCCGATCCAATTGGGCTTGCGGGGTGATCTTTCCCTGAATCTTGCTCTCAGCCTGTTGGTTTTGAAGCTTTTCGCCACAACGCTCAGCCTGCGCGCCGGTGCGGAAGGTGGGCTGCTGACACCGGGAATGACCATTGGTGCGCTGGTGGCCATTCTGCTGGGGACTCTCTGGAATATGCTGGGCTTTTCACCCATTGCCATTGGCGCATTTGCGCTGATTGGTGCCAGCGCTTTCCTGTCAGTGTCAATGAGCATGCCGCTCACGGCCATTGCGCTTGCTTTCGAGTTTACCGGAGCAAACCACGATTTCTATATTCCAATCCTGATTGCCGTCTCATTGGCCACGGCAACAGCGAAATTGCTGAAGAAATAGCTCTCAATGTCTGCCCGGCTCACGTTTGTGAGCCGGGCAGTTTTGCTTATTCCGCCGCTTCCGCATACTCGCTCATCGGCGGGCAGGTGCAGACCAGATTGCGGTCACCATAGACATTGTCCACGCGGTTGACGGAAGACCAGTATTTGTCCACCCGGAACGCGCCCGGCGGATAGCAGGCCTGATCGCGGCTGTAGGGACGATCCCATTCGCCAACCAGATCTTCCACCGTGTGCGGTGCGTTTTTCAGCGGGTTGTTGGTCTTGTCCATCCGGCCTTCTTCAATGGCGCGGGCTTCCTCGCGGATCGCCAGCATGGCTGTGCAGAAGCGGTCCAACTCGGCTTTGGTTTCCGATTCTGTTGGCTCGATCATCAGCGTGCCAGCCACGGGCCAGCT